>JANWKW010000087.1 GCA_025451135.1 Vulcanimicrobiia bacterium
AATAGGCGACCGCGTCGGCCGCCGGCCGGAGCGCCGCATACTCCGCGCGGCAGTCCGCGCAGGTCGCCAGGTGTTCGCGCACGCGCTTCGCGTCGGCCGGCGCCATCGCACCCAGCGCGTAGACCGCGACGTCGTCGAGCATGGCGTCGTGCGCGTCGTCGATATTCATACCGTCACCGCCCCGTCGAGCGCGTCGCGAAGTTTTCGCAGGCCGGATCGTATCCGCGTCTTGACCGTGCCGAGCGGGATGCCGCTGCGGCGCGCGATCTCGTCGTGGGTGATGCCGCCGAAGAAGCCCTGCTCGATCGGATCGCGCTGTTCGGGGGGCAGCAGCGCGAGCGCGTCCCGGACCTTGGCCGCATCGAGATGCGCGAACGCGACGTCCTCGAGCGAGTCGTCCTCGGGAACGGCATCGGGGAGTTCGGAATCGGAGCGATACGCCTTACCGCGGAGCACGTCGAGCGCGCGATTGCGCGCGACCCGCGCGAGCCACGCGGGGAAGTTGCCGGAACGATACAGGTCGGGTGAGCTCCACAATTTCAGGAATACGCCTTGCGTGATGTCTTCGGCGGCCGGAACGTCGCCGAGAATTCTGAGCGCGACGCCGTAGACGAGACGGTGGTAGCCGTCGTAGAGCGCCTCGAACGCATCGGCGTCCCTGGCGCGAACGAGAGCCATAAGTCGCTCGGCGTCTTCCACGCCGTCTCGTTTCGCCTCATATTCGCCGTGCCCTCGCCTCACCAACGCGCGAGCCGCCGGGTTGGATTGATGCCTAGGGGGGAAGCGGGACCGGCGGCCCCTCGTCGTCTTCGTACGTTCCCGAGAGCGGGGGCGGGGCCGGCATGGCCGGACGATCGTCGTCGAACGCGGAGAAGCGGTAGGTCTCTTCACGCGGTGCGGGCGCCGTGCGCGCGTCGAAGCGCCCGCTCTGGAAGGTCGACGGCGCCATATATTCGGCCGGAGCCGGTTCGGGTTGGTAGAGGCTCTCGTCGGGCCGCACGACGGTCTGTTTGAAGTAGCGTTCTTTGGGGAGCACGAGCAGATCGTCTTCGGCCGCGCGCTTGGTAAGGCCGCGTACGATGTACGCGTTCTGCAGGCGCTTGAGGCCGCGCAGCGGGATCGACGACGTCGGGATCCCGACGAAGAGCTCGCGGACCGCCTCGTAGGTGGACGCCGACGCGACGATGGTGGCGTTGAGCTCCTCGGCCGCGCCCTGCAGGCGCTCGGCCACGTGCGCGGGGTTGCCGACGATGGCGAAGTCGCGCCGCAACTGATAGCCGGTATCGCCCGCCACCACCTTGCCCGAGTTGACGCCGACGCTGACGCCTAGCGCCTTGCGGCCCTGCGTCCTGCGGCGCTCGTCGATCGCGTCGCTCAGGCGCATCACGTCGAGGGCGGCGCGCAGCGCGCGTTCCTCTTGGAACTTCTCTTCGACGAGCACGCCGAAGATGGCGGTCACGGTGTCGCCGCGCAGCGACTCGATCATGCCGTGATGCCGCTCGACCGCGCCGCCGACCAGGGTGTAGAACTCGTTGAGGTAGCGCAGCGTCTCTTCGGGGCTGACCCGTTCGGCGATCAGCGCGAAGCCGCGGATCCGGCACGAGACGATGGTGGCGTAGTATTCGCGGGCTTCGAAGAGCCGGGGGTCCTTGCGCGCCAGCAGCTCGTCGACCACCTGGACCGGGACGTAGCGCGAGAACAACGCCCGGACGCGTCGAAGTTCGCCCCGCTCCGCAAGGAGCCGGCGCGAGGTGAGCCAGGCGGCCAGCGCCGCCGCACCCAGGAGCACGGCGAGCGCGATATATCCCATCAGCTTGTCCTAGGGTTATCGGCAGGGCCGAGGCTTCCTCAGTAGGGGCGTCGTAGTCGGCGCGCATGGACGCGATCGCGAGCATCAAGGCCCGCATCCCCGAGTTCGGCGGCTATGCCGACCTGGTGGCCCGCCGGGACGACGACGAACTGGTCCGGTCCTACCTGGGCGAGGCGCTCGCGACGCTCAACGCCAACCATCCGGACTTCTTCGCCGACCGCTCGGAGACGTACGAGGACCTGATCATCCGGGCCGGCTTCATGAACCAGGCGGCCTTCCACGCCTTCGAGTACGCCAAGCTCGGTCCGGCCCATCTCGACGGGGTCGCCCAGGCCGACCTGGCGATGCTCGACCTCGCCGACCGGGCCTCGACCGTCGCCGCCGGCGAGGTGGCCGGTTATCTGGACGAGCTCACGGCCGCCTTCGATCGTCGCGACGCCGCGATGTCCGAAGGCGGAGCGGTTTAACAGCCCGGCGCGGTGCCGCCGATGGTCTTCGAGAACGGCCCGATCCCGACCGTCTTGCTCGGCATCTGCGCGTCGAGCTTCGCGCAGATCTCCGCCTTGAGCTGCGCCCAATTATCCGGGAGCCCGAAGTCCGGGCTGAACTGGTCGACGGCCTGCTGTTTGAGGTCGTCGACCTTGCCTTGCACCACGCCGTTGATGAAGTTGCCGACGAACCCCTGACCGACGTTGAGCGTGAACGTCTGGCCGTCTTTGGTCGAGACGATGACCGGGAGATCGGGATCGCTCAATTCATAGACGTTGACGCTGAGCGTGCCGTCGTCGGCGACGCCGATGTCGCCCTGCGTGCCGCGGACCGCGACGTTGCCGGTCGGCGTCTGGAACGTGTAGTTCGCCTTCGCGCCGGACGGGTGCTCGACGTTGAACCGGAAGCGCCCCTGATAGATGACGAACTTCGCGTTGGCGATGTCGGTCTGGTTGAAGAACGCCAGTTGCACCTTGGCATCCGAACCGACCAGCACGCGCGACGAGTCGGGCAGCGTGACGGCCGCCTCCGAATCGAGCCCGGTGATGGTGAGGTCCTTGTCCGCGAGCACGATCGACGCCTGACCGGCGATCGGCTTGGCCGCCTTGCTCGGCTTCTGGTACGAGACGGAGCCCTTGAGGTTCTGGACCGTCTTGTCGCCGTCGGCGATGACCGGGAGCGAGGCGGCGATGAGAGCCGACGCCGCCAGGACAAGTGCGCGAGTCTTCATGGGCGGTTGCTTCCTAGCGAACGGCGCGCGGACCTTGGGCCGTGGGGCCCGATAGGATGGGCCAAGCGGCACAGACAAACCGGGGCCCATGCGCTTCTTGAAGATCATCGCACTCGGGTGTGCGGTCGGCCTGCCGGTGCTCGGCGCCGCTCCGGCCCGCGCGATCGATCTTCACCTCGTCCCCCGGCCGGACCGGGTCGCGCCGGCCGCGTGCCGCGCGGCCTTCACGTTCGCGCGCCCGTTGACCGTGGGCGCCGGTTTCGATCCGGCCGCGCGGACCGAGCTCGACGAGCGCTGGCGCGGGCTCGGCCTCGCGCCCGTCGCGACCGGCGCGCGGCCGGACGTGACCGTCGTGCACGACGCGACCCTCGGCGCGCAGGGCTATCGTCTCTCCGTCTCCGGTCCGAGCGTTCGCATCGTCGCGGGCGGCGCGGACGGCGCCTTCTACGCCGCGATGACGCTGGCGCAGTTGCCGCAGCGAAGCGCGTCGCATTGGAGGCTGCCGTGCGTCGCGATCGCGGACGCGCCCGCGCTGCGCTGGCGGATCCTCTCCGACGACGTCTCGCGCGGACCGCTCCCGACCATGCGCTACTTCGAGGAGCGGATCCGGACGATCGCGGCCTTCAAGATGAACGGCTACTCGCCGTACATGGAACACGTCTTCCTCAGCCCGACCGACCCGCTGCCCGCGCCCTTGGACGGCATCACCCCCGCGCAGCTGCACGAGCTCGCGACGTACGCCCGACGTTTCCACGTCGCGTTCATCCCCGAGCAGCAGACCTTCGCGCATATGCATAATACGCTCAAGGTCGAGCGCTATGCGGACGCGGCGGATTTCCCGCACGCGTTCCTGCTCTCGCCGAACGTGCCGCTCTCGGGCGAGTACCTCGCGCGCCTGGTGAAGCAAGAGCTCGCGGCCGTCCCGCACCCGCCGTTCTTCCACATCGGCTCCGACGAGACGTCGACGCTCGGCCAAGGCCGGACCGCCGACTACGTCGCCAAGGTCGGCAAGTCGCAGGCATACGCCGATCACATCGTGGCGATGGACAAGCTGATCGCGCCGTCCGGCGCGCGCCTGATGCTGTGGGACGACGGCATCGAGAACGATCCCGGCATCATGGCGCTCATCCCCAAGAACGCGGTCGTGATCAACTGGCACTACGGCGCGAGCAAGACGTTCCAGCCGCAGATCGACCTGATCGCCAAGGGCGGCTTCGCCCAGATGGTATCGCCGGGCGCGAACAACTGGAACGAGATCTTCCCGGATCTGCGGGTCGCGCTCAAGAACGAGAACCTCTTCATCGCGCAGGGCAAGACCTCGCACGTGCTCGGGCTCTTCCAGACGGTCTGGCACGACGACGGCGAGTCGCTCTTCGAGGCGACCTGGTATCCGGTGCTCTACGCCGCCGCCTCGTCGTGGGAGACCGCAAGCGTCGAACCGGACCGCTTCCAGGCGGACTTTCCGCATGCGTTCTTCGGGGTCGACGACCCGCGTTACGGCAGCGACGTCGCCGCGCTCTCGGATGCGCTGACGAAGCTCGAGGCGCCCGGTAAGGGCTACGATTCGACGAACTACCTGATGTGGGCCGATCCGTTCGTCCCCACCGTCGCGGCCCGGATGGCCACGGCCGATCTGCGCGCCGTCCGCCTCGAGTCCGAAGCCGTGCAGGAGCATCTGCTGGCAGCGTATCCGCCGCTGCACCGCAACGCGGCCGCGGTGATGTTCCTGGCCGCGCGCAAGTACGACCTGATCGCGCGCAAGTTCCAGGCCGCCCAAGAGATCCGCGATTACTATGCCGACGCCGTCGCCCACGCCGGGCAGCCGCACTCGCCGACGATCCGCGATCTCTACTGGTGCAAGTACTGGTTGTGGGAGCTGCGCGACGACTACGAAGAGCTGGCGCCGCTCTACGCGTCCGCCTGGCGGTATGAGGACCGCGAGTCGCACCTGGCGAGCAATCTCGAGCGTTACCATCTGGCCGCTCGGCAGAACATCGTGCGCGCGGACGCGCTCAACCGGGCCGTCTACGAGTCGTACGTGCCGAACAAGACGCTTCCGCCCTTCGAGACCTTGGTGACGCCGTGATCGCCGCGCTCGTGCTGGTCGTCTTCCTGGCGTTCGCGGCGCTGATGTACCTGCGGATCGTCCCCGCGATCTTGGCCGTGCCGGTGATGGCGGTCGTCATGGGCATCGTGGCGCTGGTGCCGCTCCCGCAGCTCGGCACCGTGATGGTGGCCGGTTCGGCCAGCCTGGCGCCGGTCATCGTGACCGTCATCTTCGGCGCGTTGCTCGGGCGCGTGACCTTGGACACCGGCATCGCCCGCGCCATCGTGAACCTGGCTGCCGAGTACGGCGGCGAGAACCCGTTCGTGCTCTCGATGGTGCTGTGCGCGGTGGTGGCGCTGCTCTTCGTGACGTTCGCGGGGTTGGGCGCGATCATCATGGTCGGCTCGATCGTGCTGCCGATCATGATGACGACCGGCGTGCCGCGCAAGGTCGCCTCGACGCTCTTCCTGATGGCCTTCGGGCTCGGCTTCATCTTCAATATCACCAACTGGAAGTTCTATACCACCAC
The DNA here is from genome assembly GCA_025451135.1 of Vulcanimicrobiia bacterium. GTDB lineage: Bacteria > Vulcanimicrobiota > Vulcanimicrobiia > Vulcanimicrobiales > Vulcanimicrobiaceae > JALYSX01. Next base: position 5,606 of record JANWKW010000087.1, read on the forward strand.
CTTCGGGGTGACCCAGGGCCAACTGACCTGGTATTCGATCGCGCTGGCCGCGGTCGATCTGCTCGCGCTCGTGATCTATGCCGTGGTCTCGTTCCGGCGGGAGCGCGACTACGCGACCTGGGCCGTGCGCGCCGAGACCGCGAAGGCGCCGGGCGTGCCGGCCTGGGCGCTGATCGCGCCGGTGCTCCCGATCCTGCTGTACTTCGTGCTCAAGCTCGACCCGGTGATCGCGTTCGCGCTTTCGGCGGTCTACGCGGCGCTCGCGACCCGCCCGCGCGACGTCGTCAAGGTGCTGGTCGCCGCCGCGATCCGCGGCGTCGAGGACGTCGCGCCGGCGGTGATCCTGTTCGTCGGGATCGGCATGCTGCTGGCGCTGACCAAGACGCCGCAGTTCGCCGGCGCGCTCAAACCGGTCGTCGCGAGCGGTTGGGCGCACAATCCGATCGCGTTCGTCGCGATCTTCGGCATCCTGAGCCCGCTCGCGCTCTATCGCGGTCCGCTCAATCCGTTCGGCGTGGGCATCGCGATCTTCACCGTGCTGTTGACCTCCGGCGCGGTGCCGCCGGTCATCCTGGTCGCGGCCATCATGGCGGTCGTCCAGGTCCAGAACGTCTGCGATCCCACCAACACGGCCAACGTGTGGGTCGCCAACTTCACCGGCACGCCGATCGACGAGATCACCAAACGGACCCTGCCGTACCAGGTCGCGGTCGCGATCGCGGCGACCCTGCTGATCGTCGCGGGCGCGACGTCCTTCTTCGGAAGCAGTCCGTTCCGCTTCGCCATCCCGGCGGCGCAGGCGGCGACGCTCGACGCCGGTCTGCTCGCACCGGCGGGCGCCGCCGGGCGCGTGCTGGTCGCCGCCGACGGGAGCGCGCCGGCGCGCGCCGCCGCCGACGCGGTCGCGAGCGCGTTGAACGCCGGCCCGACGCGCGCGTCGCGCGGCCGGGTCGACCCGAACGTCGGGGATTGCAGCGATAAGCCGTTCGCGGCGTACGTCCAGGTGACGTCGACCGCGTTCGCGCTGATCGAGGGCACCGATCTCGACATCGGCATCGCGCTAGAGGATTGCGGCGGCTGGGGCGTGGGCGAGTGGCACGATCATCAGGTCTTCGCGCGGCCGCCGACCGACGCGGATGCGCGGACGCTCGCGGCCAGCGGCGTCGCTCGCCTGCAGGAATGGGCGCAGACCCACGCCGACCGGGCCGCCAACCTGTGGCGCGTCGGGCTGGCCTACGCCGCCGGCGATGCGCCGACGTATTACTACGCGCTCTTCAAGACGGTCGACGGCAACATGCGCACGTTCGTGCGGGGCGGCGGTCCGGCGTATGCGGCCGGTCTGCGGACCAACGATATCGTCGACAAGCTCGACGGCAAGTTCTGGTGGGAGTACGGCACGTTCCAGACGCAGTCGCGCGCCTACGACGGCAAACCCCACAGCTTCGAGGTCGAGCGCGCGGGCAAGATCCTCGACCTGCAACTCGGACTCCCCTTCGTCGCCAGCTAGAGAAAGAACATGAACAGCATCGATCCGTCCCTCGCGGCCTACTGCGATGCCCAGCGCGACGCGCACATCGACGAACTCAAGGAGTGGATCGCGATCCCGTCGATCTCGGCCGATCCCGAGCATCGCGGCGACGTGCGAGCGTGCTGCGGGCGGCTGGTCGCGCGTATGGCCGAGATCGGGATGATGGCGAGCGTGCTCGAGACCGACGGCAACCCGCTCGCCTACGGCGAGTGGCTGGGCGCGCCCGGCAAGCCGACCGTCCTGATCTACGGGCACTACGACGTGCAGCCGGTCGACCCGGTCGAGCTGTGGAAGAGCCCGCCGTTCGAAGGGACCGTGCGCGACGGCAAGATCTACGGCCGCGGTTCGGTCGACGACAAGGGCCAGGTGCTGATGCACCTCGCCGCCATCGACGCGCACTTGCGGACGCGCGGCGCGCTGCCGGTCAACGTCAAGGTCGTGATCGAAGGCGAAGAAGAGATCGGTTCGCCGAATTTCGAAGCCGCTCTCGCCCGCTATAAGGACGAATTCGCGGCCGACATCGCGGTGATCTCGGATACGGCCGTCTTCGCCGAAGACGTCCCGTCTCTCACGACCTCGATCCGCGGATTGGTGCATTGGGAAGTCACGGTGAGCGGCCCGACCAACGACCTGCACTCGGGCTACTTCGGCGGCATCGTCCGCAATCCGATCGAGGCGCTCGCGCAGATCGTCGCGTCGCTCAAGGACGCGGACGGCCGCGTCGCGGTGCCCGGCTTTTACGACGGCGTGCCGGAGATCGAACCCGAAGCGGTGGCCGAACTGCGCGAGCTGCCGTTCGATGAGGCGCGCGAGGCCGGCGGTCTCGGCGTGCCCGCCTTCGCGGGCGAGCGCGGGCGCTTGCCGCTCGAACGCATGTGGTTCCGGCCGACCTTAGAATGCAACGGCATCTGGGGCGGCTATCAGGGGCCGGGCAGCAAGACGATCATCCCGAGCTGGGCGAAGGTCAAGCTCTCGGCGCGCCTGGTCGGCGCGCAAGATCCCGCCCGCGTCAAGCGCGCCGTCGAAGAGCACGTCCGTGCGGTCGCGCCGGCGGGCGTGCGCGTCGAGATCCACTCCGACGGGGACGTGCGCGCGGTTGTCACGTCGCGCACCCATCCGGCCGTCGCCGCGGCCGCGCGGGCGATGCAGGCCGGCTTCGGCAAGGCGCCGGTCTTCATCGGGACCGGCGGGACGATCGGTCCGGTCGCTTCGTTCGATCGCATCCTAAAGCTGCCGCAGGTCCTGATCGGCGTCGGACTGCCCGACGATCAGATCCACGCTCCCAACGAGAAGTTCAACCTGAGCCAACTCTTCGGCGGCATCAAGACGATGGCGCACCTCTACGACGAACTGGCGGCGCTGTGAGCCGCATCGCGGTAGCCGTTCTCGCCGTCGCGCTGCTCGGCGCATCGCCGCAGACCGAAGCGACGCGCCTCCAGGCCGCCGTCACCGCCGTCGCCGCGCACGCGAAGGCGACGTCGGGCGCGCGGTTCGGCATCGCGGTGTGGGACGTCAAGACCGGCGCGCGCGCCGGCGCCTATTCCGGCCAAGGCTTTCCGCTTGCGAGCGCGTTCAAGCTGCCGCTCGCGATGACGGTCCTCGAGCGCGTCGATGCCGGCAAGCTCGCGCTCGACCGGCGCGTCACCGTACTGCCGCACGACATCGTCGCCTACGCCAGCTCCGTCGCGGACGACTATGCGAAGGGCACGCGCACGTTCGCGCTCGTCGACCTGGTCACGCGGATGGTCCGCGACAGCGACAACACGGCGGCCGACACGCTCTATCGCATCGTCGGCGGTTCCCCCGCCATCGACGCGGCGCTCGCACGCGCCGGCATCGCCGGCATCACCGTCCGCACCGATGAGGCCGGCCTGCACCGCGACTTCGTCGCCGGCCGTTCGTACGCGCGCGGCGGCGACAACAGCGCAACCCCCGACGCGTACGCGACGCTGCTGGAGAAGATCGTCCTCGACCGCGCGAGCCCGCTCAAGCCGGATTCGACGCTGCTGCTCACCTCGGTCCTGACCGAGTCGCAGACCGGCACCCACCGTCTGCGGGCCGGACTCCCGCCCGGCACGAGGCTCGCGCACAAGACCGGCACCTCGGGCCGCTACCCGAACGGCGCGGTCGACGCGACCAACGACGCCGGCATGGCGTTCCTCGCAGGCGGCACGCGGCCGGTCATCATCGTCGCCTTTCTCAACGGCGCACGCGGGACCGACGAGCAGAACGACGCCGCCATCGCGGCGCTCGCGCGCGCGGTCGTGCAGGCGGTGCGATGACCGACGCGACCCAGCGCTTCGGCGACCGAGCCGACGCGTACGCCGCCCATCGCCCGGGCTATCCGCCCGAAGCGATCGACGCCGTGCTCGCCGGGCTCGGCGATCCGCACGCGCTGACGGTCGCGGATCTGGGTGCCGGCACCGGCATCTCATCGCGCCTGCTGGCCGAGCGCGGCGCCAAGGTGATCGCCGTCGAACCGAACGCCAAGATGCGCGCGGCCGCGGGTCTCGACGCGCGCATCGAATGGCGCGACGGTACCGGCGAGGCGACCGGTCTCGCCGACGCGGCCGTGCAGCTCGCGACCGCCTTCCAGGCCTTCCATTGGTTCGCGACCCCGGCCGGTATCGCCGAGCTGCGCCGGATCGCGACCCGTCGCGCGGCCCTCGTGCAGTACGAGCGCGACGCGCGCGATCCGTTCACCTCGGCCTACGGCGCCATCGTGGAGAAGTACGCGCTCGACGATACCGAGGAGCGCCGCGCCCAAGCGATGCGCACGTTCGCGGCCTTCCCCGGGGCGTCGATCGCGCGCGCCGAGTTCGCGTCGACGCAGCGCCTGAACCTCGAAGGGTTGCTGGGGCGCGCGGCCTCGTCGTCCTATCTCCCGCAGACCGGAACCGCCAACAAGGCGATGGTCGCCGACCTGCGCGGACTGTTCGCGCTCTGTGCGGTCGACGGCTTGGTGACGTTCGCGATGACCACATTCGTCATCACCGCCGACCTCGGCGCCGCGTGAACGGCCGCAAGCTCCGTCTCGGCATCGACGTCGGCGGCACGTTCACCGACGTCGTCGCCATCGACGCCGGCACGCGCGAGCTGATCGCGCGCGTCAAGGTGCCGACTACCCACGACGCCGCCGAGGGCGTCGCGGCCGGCATCGTGGCGGGGGTCCGTCTGCTGCTCGAACGCACCCAAATCTCGCCGGACGACGTGGCGTTCATCGCACATTCGACGACCCAGGCGACCAACGCGTTGCTCGAAGGAGACGTCGCGAACGTCGGGATCGTCGGCCTGCTCTCGCCCGGAGCGTTCCTCGCGCGGCGTCAGATGCGGATCGCGCCGATGCACCTCGCGCCCGGCGCCGTCTTCGCGCCGCAGACCGTCTACGCGCGGGCCGGTGACGAGCCGGGGATCCGCGACGCGGTCGATCGACTGCAGGCCGTGGGCATCGCGGCGATCGCCGCGAGCGAGGCCTTCGGCGTGGATCGCCCGGCCGCCGAGGACGCGGCCGTCGCGTACGCGCGCGAACGCGGCTTGCTCGCGACCAGCGGACACGACGTGGCGAGCACCTACGGCCTGCGTGCCCGGACGCGCACGGCCGCCCTCAACGCGGCCATCCTGCCGACGATGGTGCGCACCGCGCGGATGACCGCCGAGGCCGTCGCCGCCGCCGCCATCGCCGCGCCGCTGATGATCATGCGCTCCGACGGCGGCGTGATGGACGTGCGCGAGATCGAACGCCGCCCGATCCTCACCCTGCTCTCGGGCCCGGCGGCGGGCGTCGCCGGCGCGCTGCTCTACGAGAACGTGACCGACGGGATCTTCGTCGAGGTCGGCGGCACGTCGTCGGACTGCTCGGCCATCCGGGCGGGCATGCCGCAGATGCGCCCGGCCAAGGTGGGCGGCCACCGCACGATGCTGCGGACGCTCGACGTGCGCACGCTCGCGATCGCGGGCGGATCGATGGCGCGCATCTCGGGCGGAGCGATCGTCGACGCCGGCCCGCGCTCGGCCCATATCGCCGGCTGTCTCTACGCCTCGTTCGTCGAGCCCGAGCGGCTCGACGGCGCGCGGCTCGAGCGGATCGCGCCGACGAAGCGCGATCCCGACGATTACGCCGTGCTGGTGACGGCCGACGGCGCGC
>JANWKW010000088.1 GCA_025451135.1 Vulcanimicrobiia bacterium
AGCCGAGTGGAGCGGGCGGTCCGCGACGGCGGTTTTCCGATCGTGCTCGGAGGCGATCACTCGATCGCGATGGGCACGCTTGCCGGATTGGCGCGCGCGCGCGGCTACGCGCCCGGATTGGTCTGGATCGACGCGCACAGCGACATCAACTCACCGGACACCTCGCCCAGCGGGAACGTCCACGGCATGCCGCTCTGGTTCGCGCTCGAGCACGGCCTGGCGGACCCGGCGCGCACCGTGCAGATCGGTCTGCGCGACGTCGACGCGCACGAGAAGGCGATCCTGCGGAAGTCGGGCGTGCGCGCCTTCTCGATGACCGACGTCGACCGGCGGGGCATGCCGCGCGTGATGGAAGAGGCGATCGCGATCGCGGGGGCGGGCGACCGGCAGATGCACGTCTCGTTCGATATGGACGGTATCGACCCGAGCGAAGCCCCCGGCACCGGCACGCCGGTCAAGGGCGGGCTTTCGTACCGCGAAGCGCACCTCGCGATGGAGATGCTGGCCGAGTCGGGCCGGCTCGGTTCGATCGAGATGGTCGAGATCAATCCGATCCTGGACCATCGCAATCAGACCGCGGCGCTGGCCGTCGGCCTGATCTGCTCGGGTCTCGGGAAATCGATCCTCTAGCGGCGACGTCGCTGACGCTCGCCTACGTGCGGGCGTACGGACTGCGCGCGCCCGGCGCGATGCTGTCGCTGGCGGCGACCGTCGCCGACGCCGATCCCGACGTGCTGGCGGTCTGCGAGATCGACGCCGGCGACGCGTTCGCGCTGGCGACGCGAGTCGCTCGCGAATGGGCCTACCGCGGCGGACAGGCGCTCTTCTGGACGCGCGCGTTCGCTGCCGCCGCCGTGCGCGATCTGTATCTGCCGTTCGCGATCGGCCGGCCGTTCGACCGGCGGGGCTTGCTGCGCGTCGACGGCGCCGTCGAGGGCGCGCCCGCCGCGCTGTTCGCGACCCAGTTCGGCGCGGAACGCGCGTTCGCCGTGCCGGAGATGCGGTACGCGCGCACGCAACTGCACGCGAGCACCGGGAACGCGATCGCGTTCGCGCAGATGGACGCGGCGACGCCGGGATTGGGAGGACGCGGCGTCGCCCTGCTCGGCGAGGAGCCGGAGGCGGGGATCTACGTCTACGCGCGCGGGTTCGTGGCGACGGCCGTCGAGCGACGGCCTTACAGTTTGATCGTGGCGGCCGCTTCGCACGGGATCCCGCCGCCGCAGTAGGCCGGGTCCCAGTTCGCGGCCGCGAGCAGCGTCTGGATCTGGCCTTCGAGCGCTTTGTCGAGCGGCGGATCGAAGCGGACGCTCTTGGTGCGGCCGTTATCGCTGACGACCACCACGATGGTCACGTGCACGTTGAGGGCGACCAGCTGCTGGCGCGCGCCCGGATCGAGCACCGGCGTCGGTTCGGCCGCGCCGAACGGCATGTAGCCGCCCGCGACGTGCCGGTTGGTCGCGCTCGCGACCTCACGGGCATCGGCGCTGGCGGTCGTCTGCGGCGAGGGCTGGGGCGGTCGGGGCGGCGCGGTCTGGCTCTCCTTGGCGAGGGTCTGGGCGGTCGACTGGAGGCTGGCGGCCGGCGGCGCCGGCGGAGGCGGCGAATTGTGCGCGTCCGGCTTGCGCTTGGCGACGGGCGCGGGGGTTGCCGGGACCTTGGGCTCGCGGACCGTCTTGGTCTTGGCCGGCGGCCGGCTCGAGGCGGCGACCGCTCGGTGCTCGATCTCGATGCGTTTGATCTTGGAGAACGAGATCGTCTCGACCGGGACCAAGGCGGCGACGTGGGAGAACGGCGGGAGCAGATAGGCCCCGAACGCATGCAGCAGCAGGGAGCCCAGCAGGGCCGCCCCGAGCAGATTCCGCGCGGTCAGATTGCCCATTCGTTCCTCAGTGGCTTGACAGCGCTCCGAGGGGCGGCCTCGTGACCGGTGCAACCGCCTCGCCCGGGGGTACGTTCAAGCCGTTGATATGAAAGACACGAATATCGTTCTCTACCAGGCCGAGTGGTGCCCGTATTGCGCCCACGTCCGGACCAAATTGACCGACCTGCTGCTCAGCTACAAGACGGTCAACGTCCCCCAGAGCCACGCCGACCGCCATATCGTCAAGGAAGTCTCCGGCCAGACCGGCATCCCGGTCATGGTCGACGGCGACACCATCATCGCCGACGACGACGACGCGATCATCGCCTATCTCGAGAAGACCTACGCATAGGCAGCAGGCGCGAAGCGCCTTTCCTTTCGTGTCATCCCGAGCTTAGCGAAGCGTAGTCGAGGGACGTACGCCACCGCCTAGGCGTTGAGTTTGCCGACCTCGGCGCCCCAGGCGTGCCAGCCGGGGATACGCTTGCGGGCGAAGAGTTCGATGCGCGGGCGATCGCCGCACAGGGCTTCGATCATCGCGCGGAAGATCTCGGGCTTCTCGCTGTGCTCGCCGCGGCCGTGCAGCACGACTTGCGCCTGCGCGAGATCGTGGATCGGAAACGGCCGGCCGGTGCGGTTGGTCGTCGCGACCAGGAGCAGTTCGCTGGTCGGCTTGGTGAAGGTCGGCGGCACGCCTTGCCCCGCGATGATCGCGCCGCGTTTGTTCGTCTTCACCCACACATAGGCGACCCCGCGATAGTGCAGCCCCCACTTCGCGATCAGGTCGATCGCGTAGTGCAGGCGCGGGCCGGTGGCCCACATGAAGACCGCGGCGCGTTTGCTCAGGATGCTCTTGACGTCGAGTTCGGCCAGCTGCTGCTGCGTCATCAACGGATAATGCTTCGCGGCGGCCGCATCCTTGACGCCGCTCCCATAGTAATGCCAGGGCGGATCGACGTAGACGATATCGTATCGCGCTGTCGGAAACGCGGGCAGCGAACCGTGGGCTTCGGCGAGGCGACGCTTCACGGTCGCAGTGTTGGCACGTACGACGCGAGCAGTCCTGCGACGAGCGCGCCCGTCAGCGTGGCGGCGAGGTTGACGGTGTCGTTGCCGAACCAGGCGAGGCCGCGGCGCGCGACGGTCGGGGTGCCGCACGCGTGCGGATCGGTCTCGCAGTCGCGCGCGCATGCCGGGCAGCGCCGCAGCGATTGCAGACTCGCGCCGAAGATCGAATCGACCAGCGCGCCGGCGACGCCACCGATCGCGACCGGTACGACCGCGGCGATGCCGAGCAGCGCGGCGACGAGGGCGACGATCGCCGCACCGGCGATCTCGGCGAGCGTCCCCGCGATCGTCACGCCGCCGGAGAGCCCGGTCGCGAGCGGTTTGAACGTCAGGATCGAACGCGGCGCTTGCCGTGCAAGCGTACCGATCTCGGTGCCCCACGTGTCGGCGCTCGCCGCTGCGAAGGCACCGGCGAACGCGGCGAGCCACGCGCCGCCGAGGCGCCAGGCGAGGATCGCGCAGATCGCGGCGACGCCCCCGTTGGCCAGCACTTGCCAGGCGTCGCGCGCGCCGTGCTTGCCGACGTCGACCAGGCCGCGCTTGCGGGCGCGGCCGAGGCGTGAGAGCGCGACCGACGGGACGAAGAACGCGAACAGGACGAGAGCGGCTGGCCAGCCGCCGCCGAGGAGCGTCGCGATGCCGACGACGAGCGCGGCGAGGATGCCGCCCGGTGTCAGGATCGCGCGGATGCGTAGAACTCCGCGAGTGCCTTCGCGAGCCCGTCCGACGTGAAATCGGTCGCGACCGTATCGACGTGGATGCCGGCCTCGGCAGCGCCTTTGGCCACGATCGGCCCGAGGCACGCGACGACCTTGCCGTCGGCGTTGCCGCCGTTCTTGACGAAGCCGCGGATCGCCGACGACGACGCGAACGTGATCGCGTCGGCCCGGTCGATCGCCGTGCGGAGTTCCGGCGCGACCCGCAGGCGCGTCTCGTAGGCCGAGCGCACGGTCACATCGTGGGTCGCCTCGAGCGCCTCGCGCAGCGCCTTGCGCGCGTCTTTGGCCTGATAGAGCAGGATGCGGTCGCCGTCCGCGGTCGCGTCGAGCAGCGCCTTGGCGAAATCTTCCGAGGTGGCGCGGTCGCAGACCAGATCGGGCTCGAGGCCGCGCTTGCGCACGGCGGCCGCCGTCGCCGGCCCGATCGTCGCGATCTTGCACTCGCCGATGTCGCGGGCGTCGCGGCCGCTGGCGGCCAGCGACGCGAGCAGGCTCTCGACCGCGTTGGCGGAGGTCAGCGCGATCCAGGCGTGGCGCGAGAGGTCGCGCGCGATCCCGACGTCGATGACCGGCACGATCTCGATGGTCGGCACCACGATCGGGTCGGCGCCGCGCGCGGCGAGCGCGTCGGCCAACGCGCGCGCCAGATGTCGCGGACGCGTTATCAGCACGGATATGCCGGTGAGGGGAAGGGCGCTCTGCGGTTTACTCTTCAACGTCGAGACCGGCGAGCTGGGGCAACAGGCCCGCTACCGCGTCCGCGATATTGAGTTCGAAGAGTTCGTCGAGGACGCGCGCGTGCGAGAGGGCTTCGGCGTGGTTGTGAACGGCTTTCTCCCTGATCCGCGTGACGGTCGAGTGCAGCAGTCGCGAGACGATCGTCATCGACATCCCGACGATCAGCATCTTCTCGCGTTCGCTCAAGTCCGGACAGCGGTTGAGCAGCCGTTCGATCTCGGCGTTCCGGATCGCCTCCGCTTTCTGCGTCAGCGATGCGATGACCGGCACGGCCAGGCGCGAACGGTACCAATGTCCGAAGCGCTCGACGAACTCGGCGATGATCTCTTCGACCTGCGGGATCGCGGCCCGGCGGCCCTCGATCTTCTCGTCGACGACGTCGCGCAAACCGTCGATGTCGACGAGCGAGACGTTGGGGATCTCGGCGATGGCGGGATCGGCGTCGCGCGGAACGGCGATGTCGACCACGAAGAGCGGGCGGTCCGGGCGCGCGCGCATCGCTTCGCCCACGTTCCGCACGTCGAGCACGAAGTGCGACGCGCCGGTCGAGGTGATCGCGATGTCGGCCGCCGCGAGCGCTTCGGTCAGTCCGGGCATGTCGATCGCGTGGCCGAAGCCGACCTCGGCGATCAGCTCTTGCGCCCGCCCCATCGTGCGGTTGATGACGACCAGATCGCTCGCGCCTTCGCTGCGCAGGCGCTTGACGGCGATGCGACCCATCTTGCCGGCGCCGATCACCACGACCGACTTGCCGTCGAGCGTGCCCAGGCGCGCTTTCGCGAGTTCGATCGCGGCGGTCGAGATCGAGGTGGACTCGTCGCCGATCGCGGTCTGCGAGCGGGCGGCCTTGCCGGCGTTGAGCGCTTCGCGGAAGAGACGGTGCAGCGTCTTGCCGAGCGAGCCGGCCTTCTGCGCTTGCACGTAGGCATCTTTGACCTGGCCGAGGATCTCGGCCTCGCCGATCAGCATCGAATCGAGCCCGGTGCTGACGCGGAAGAGATGCTCGATGGCCTGATTGCCGAGCAACGTATAGAGATAGTCGTCGAGCGGATAGTCGACCGACCCGTGACGGAAGTTGTTCAGGAACGATTTGAGCTGGGCGACGCCGCTTTCGTAGTCCTCGAGTTCCGCGTAGATCTCGAGGCGGCCGCAGGTCGCGAGCATGGCGGCTTCGCGGACGGTCGGATAGTCGCGCAGGGCCGCTAGCGACTCGCCCATGCGCGAAGGCGGGAACGCATGGCGTTCGCGGACGTCGACCGGCGCGGTGTGGTGGGAGAGCCCGAGGCAGACTAACGGCACGTCGACTCTATCATAGCGTCGCTAGTACTTCGTCGGCGGCCTCAATTGTCTGCTCGACGTCCTTGACGGTGTGGGCCGTGGAGACGAAGCCGGCTTCGAACTGGGCCGGCGCCAGGTAGATCCCCCGGTCGAGCATGCCGTGGAAGTACTTCTTGTAGCGCTCGGTATCCGAGGTCATGGCCCCGGTGAGGTCCCGGACCGGCCCGGCCGTGAAGAACAGGCCGAACATCGAGCCCGCGTAGGCGGTGGTCTGGGCGACCCCGTGCTTGTCGAAGACGGCGGTCAGGCCCTCGGTCAGCAGCTTGGTCAGGACTTCCAGCCGCTCGAACAGGGTAGCGTCGTCGCGGATGGCCTTGAGGGTGGCGATTCCGGCCGCCATCGCGAGCGGGTTGCCCGACAGGGTGCCGGCCTGGTAGACCGGGCCGGCCGGCGAGAGCAGGTCCATCACGTCGGCGCGGCCGCCGAAGGCGCCGACCGGCAGCCCGCCGCCGATCACCTTACCCAGGGTGGTCAGGTCGGGCAGCACGTTCTCGCGTTCTTGCGCGCCGCCGCGTCCGACCCGGAAGCCGGTCATCACCTCGTCGAAGATCAACAGCGCGCCGTACTGCGTGCACAGCTCGCGGAGCGCTTGCAAGTAGCCGGCCTCGGGCAGCACCAGCCCCATATTGCCGGCGTAGGGCTCGACGATGACGGCGGCGATCCGGTCCGGATTCGCTTCGAACGCGCCGCGCACGGCGGCCGCGTCGTTGTACGGCAGCACGATCGTGTCGCGGGCGACGCCCTCGGGCACGCCGGGCGAGTTGGGCACGCCGTTCGTCAGCGCGCCCGAGCCGGCCGCGATCAGGAACGCGTCGCCGTGGCCGTGGTAGCAGCCGGCGAACTTGACGATCGCGTCGCGCCCGGTGAACCCGCGCGCGAGCCGGACCGCGCTCATGGTCGCCTCGGTTCCGCTCGAGGTGAAGCGGACGCGCTCGATGGAGGGCACCATCGCGACGATCAGCTCCGCCAGTTCGCTCTCCGCCTCGGTCGGGGTCCCGAACGAACTTCCGCGCGCGGCCGCGGCGGTGATCGCCTTGACGACGTCCGGATGCGCGTGCCCGAGGATCAGCGGACCCCACGAGAGCACGTAGTCGAGATACTCGCGATCGTCGAGCGAGCGCATGCGCGCGCCGGCGCCGCTCTTCATGAAGACGGGCGAGCCGCCGACGGCGCGGAATGCGCGGACCGGCGAGTTGACGCCGCCCGCGATGACGTTGCGCGCGCGCGCGAAGGCGGAGATCGAGCGTTCGGTGCTCATCGGTGTGGGCGGCTCCTTATGCGAACGCGCGCGCCCAGTCGGCGTGCGTGTTGACGTTGGCGAAACGGTGGGACGGAACGGCGAGGGTCGCGACGCGCAAACCCGCGAGCGCGTCCCGGACGGCGCCCGTGCCGCGGGTCAGAACGGGAAGGCCGGCGCGTTCGAAGGCCGCGCGATCGTAGAGCGCGCAGAGCGGCTCGACGCCGCGTTCGTGGACCGGCACGACGGCGTCGACGTCCGGATGGAAGGCTTCGCGCAGCGCGCGCACGAGGTCGGCGTCGACCTCGGGCAGATCCGCGGCGACGGCGCAGATCAACGAGGTGCGGACGGCCGCCAGCGCCGAGAGGATGCCCGCCAGCGGGCCGCGGCGGCTCCAGCGGTCGACCACGATCGGGCAGGCGAGGCGCGCGTCGATCGCCGGCGCGAACGTCGCGCTCGCCGAGACGACGACCGGGTAGAAGGGCGCGAAGCGTTCGTACGCTCCGACGATCAAGGGATCGCCGGCATCGGTGCGTTCGAGCTTCCCGGGCAGCCGCGTCGCTTCGCCGCCCGCCAGCAGGACGACGGTGACGCCGGCCTCCGCGATGCCGCTCGGCATAGGCTTTCGCGAAGTACGTGATCACGATGTCGGCGCCGGCGCGCACGAAGCACGCCAGCGTCTCGTCGATCGCGCGATCGCCGTCGATCCAGCCGTTGGCGACGGCGGCCATCAGCATCGAGTACTCGCCGCTCACGTTGTAGACCGCGACCGGCACGTCGAACGCGTCCCGCGCCGCGCGCACGATATCGAGATACGGAAGGCCCGGCTTGACCATCACGACGTCGGCGCCTTCTTCGATGTCGAGGGCCATCTCGCGCAGGGCCTCGCGCGCGTTGGGCGGGTCCATCTGATAGGTGCGGCGATCGCCGAACGCCGGCGCGGAACCGGCCGCTTCGCGGAACGGGCCGTAGTAGGCCGAGGCGTACTTCGCGCTGTAGGCCATCAGGGCGACGTGCTCGTGGCCGTGCGCGTCGAGCGCTGAGCGCAGGGCCTCGATGCGCCCGTCCATCATATCCGAGGGCGCGATCACGTCGACGCCGCAGGCGGCGTAGGTCAGCGCGGTCTTGACCAGCAGCGCGACCGTCTCGTCGTTCTTCACGTCGCCGTTCTGGTCGACGATGCCGCAGTGGCCGTGATCGGTGTACTCGCAGCAGCACAGGTCGGCGATCACCGTCGTCCCGGGGATGGCGGTCTTGATCGCGCGGATGGCGCGCTGCACGACGCCGTCCGGCGCGTAGTTGGAACTGCCGACGGCGTCCTTGTGCGCGGGGATGCCGAACAGGAGCACGGCGTTGATGCCGAGGCCGGCGAGTTCGCGGCACTCCGCGACCGTGTCGTCGACGGTTCGCCGCGCGATGCCCGGCATCGACGCGATCGGTCCGGCGTCGCCGTCGCGTTCGACGACGAAGAGCGGCTGGACGAGCTGATCGAGATGGACGCGATGTTCGCGCACGGCGGCGCGTAGTGCGGCGGTCCGGCGGAGCCGGCGAGGACGGTGGATCACGGCATACCCTCTTCGAGGATGCCCCGAGCGGCCCTCGCGCCTAGGGCTTCGGCCTCGGCGACGGTCGCGACCGTCTCCGTTTCGAGCGAGACCCGCAGGCGATCGCCCACGAACGAGCGGAGCGCCACGTGCATCTGCTCGCCGTCGTAGCGCGCGTGGATGCCGATCGGCGCGTTGCAGCCCGCCCGCAGGGCGCGCAGGGCGGCGCGTTCGGCCGCGACGCAGCGCTCGGTGGCGTCGTCGTTGACCGCGGCCCGAAGCTCGGCCGCGAGCGGGCTCGGCTCGGCGCGCATCTCGATCGCGAGCGCGCCCTGGGCGGCCGCCGGCACCAGCTCTTCGACCGGGAACGGCACGGTGTGGGTCGCGCGGACCTTGAGACGATTGAGCCCGGCCATCGCCAGCACGATCGCGTCGTACTCGCCTTCGCGCAGCTTGCGCAAGCGCGTGTCGACGTTGCCGCGCACGTCGTCGTACTGCAGGTCGTCGCGCAGGGCTTGGAGCTGCGCGCGCCGGCGCGGGCTCGACGTGCCGACGCGCGCGCCCGCCGGCAGATCCGCGAACGTCGGATAGCGTTCGCTGCAGTAGGCGTCGCGTGCGTCTTCGCGTTTGGAGATGGCGACCAGCGTCATGTCGTCGGCCAGCCGGCTCGGCAGATCCTTGCACGAGTGCACGGCGTAGTCGGCGCGCCGCTCGCGCAGCGCGAGCTCGAGCTCGGTGACGAACACGTTCTCGCTGCCGATCGCGTTGAGGGGCCGGTCGGTGACGCGATCGCCGGTGGTCGTGACGTTGAGGATGGTGGTCGCGATGCCGCGCTCGGCCAAGCGCGCCGCGACCGCGCGGGTCTGCGTGAGCGCGAGCGCGCTCGCGCGCGAGGCGCAGACCGCGGCGTGGGTGACGTCGGGATCGGGCGCGCCCGTCGTGTGCCGTTCGACCAGGTCTTCGGCGAGGTGCTCCATCTGGATCGCGTCCATCGCGGCGAGTTCCGCGATCGGCAGTTCGCTCAGCTGCCGCAGGATCGGGGCGGCCTCGTCCGGCGAGATGATGGCGCCGAGATAGGTGTTGGCGTGCGCCAGGACGCGCGCCGCGCGATCGTATCCGTCGAAGCGGTCGTGGAGATCGCGCGCGATGCGCGCCGCGAAGGCCTTCGGGCTTCCGCCGGGATCGACCCCGACCTGCAGTTCGCCCAGGCTCGCGGACGCCAGCAGGTCGACGACCGGGACGCCGGCCGCGAGCGCTTCGGCCGCGGCCTCGGCGTCGGAGGACGGATCGCCGGTGACGACCACGGCGAGGACGGCGCCGTCGAGGGTATCGCAGACGTCCGCGCCGGCCTCGGCCAGGACGTGGGTAGCGGCGAGCGCGTCGATACCGTCGCCGATGACGGCGACGCGACGACCGGCGACGCGAAGTGAGGCGAGCAGTGCTGTGGTTGTGATGACCGCGCATGATTTCGCAATCCGGCCGCAAACAACTGCTTCTGTGCAACAGGGTATCGGCACCGGACGTCCCGCGCGTGCCGCCGTCGCGGGCGCCGTCGTCGCCGCCTTCGTCACCCTGCCGGGTCTGGGCGCCGGATCGCTCTGGGACAATAGCGAGACCGCCTACGGCGAGGTCGCGCGCGAGATCCTCCTGACGCACGACTGGCTGGTGATGCACCTCAACGGCCATCCGTGGTACGTCCAGCCACCGCTCTACTTCTGGATCGCGGCGATCTGCGCCAAGCTCTTCGGCGTCACGTCGTTCGCTCTGCGGCTGCCCGCGGCGCTCGCGACCGTCGCGATGGGCGCGATGACGGGGTATGCGGTCGCCCGCCAGGTCGGCACGCGGGCCGGGATCTTCGCGAGCATCATCTTATCGACGTGCCTGATGCAGGCGGTGGTCGGGCGGATGGCCATCATGGACGCGTTGCTCGACCTGGCGGTGGCGTTCGCGATCTTCTGGTGGTTCCGCGCGCTGCAGACCGGGCGCGACCGCTACGTCATCTTCGGCTGGGTCGCGGCCGCCCTCGGCTTCCTGGTCAAGGGCCCGGTCGCGCCCGTCCTGGCGCTGCTCGTGATCGTGCCGTATGCGATCTGGAACCGCCGGGCCGAGACGATCCGGCTCCCGAGCGCGCGCGCCTGGATCGTCTCGGTGCTGGTCTTCGTCGCGATCGTCGCTCCGTGGTACGTCTTATTGGTCTCGCGCGACGGCATCGCGGCCGTGCAGATCCAGATCATGAAATACACCGTGGGCCGGTTCACCGGCGTGATCGAGAACCAGGCCGGGCCGATCTGGTACTACCTGCCGGTCATGGTGATCGGGTTCTTCCCGTGGATCGCTTTCCTCCCGGTCGCGCTCGCATGGGGTATCGCGCGCCTGCGATCCGCACAGACATCGCCCGAGACCGCGCGACTAGTGCGCTTGGCGATCGTCTGGACGGTCGTGCCGCTGGTGTTCTTCAGCCTGGCGAAGACCAAGCTGCCGAACTACATCGCGCTCGAGTTCCCGGCGACCGCGCTGCTGGCGGGCCTGTACTTCGATGCGATGGCGACCGACGGGCGTCGCCGGCTGGGCCTGATCGTCTCGGCCGCGACGGTCCCGGTCTTCATCGGTCTGATGGCGATCGCGATCGCCATCTTCGCGCGCGACAACCGGTTGACGGCCGACGTCCACGAGCTGGTGCCGGATCTCATCGCGATGGGCGCGACGCTCGCGGCCGGCGCGCTCCTGACGCTGGTCTTCGTCGCGCGACGCCGGACGCTGGCGTATGCGCCGTACGCGCTGGGCGTCGCGATGCTCGTGATGGTCGACGTGATGGCGGTGGTCGCGCTGCCGCACGCCGAGGCGTTCAAGCCGGTGCCCGCGCTCGCGCAGACGATCCAGGCCCAACGCCGCGACGGCGACGTGGTAGCGATCCAGAGCGTGGCCGGCGGCAACGCCCTGGTGTTCTACACGCAGCCGACGGTCGCGGTGCTGGCCGCGCCCGACGCGCCGGCCAACGACCTCGGCGAATCCGCCCGCAGCATCATCTGCGCCGCGCCGCGCGCGTTCGTCATCGCGCCCAAGAAGCGGCCGGCGTTCGATCCGACCTATGGCCGCAGCCGCCGCATCATCGCCGAGTCGGGGCGGGCCGTCCTGTTCCTCTACGACGGCCCGCGCTGCACGTAGCCGTTCCTACATCGGGGCGGTCGGACAGATCTTCGCGACGGCGGATGCGGGGATGTAGTACGCGTGGATGTCGTAGTGCGAGAACTCCATCCCGGGATGTCCGTTCGTGTGCTGGATGTCGACGTGATCGATCGTGTGTCCCGGCAGCGGTTTGAGATCCAGAAAGCTCTTCCCGGCGGCGAAATCCTTCGGCGTCAGCATGACTTCGCTGAAGATGACCTGACCCCGATACGTCCCGTAGAGTACGGTGCCGTTGAGCGGCGCTTTGAGATTCGCCCAATGCTCGCCCATCTGACGGACGCACGGCGAAACGAGCACGTATCCGGCCGGGATGCCGGCCGGAACGATCTTCGGCTGGGGCGGCAGCGGCGGCGGCGCGGCGGCTCGGGCACCGGCGCCGAGAAACGCGAGCGAACACGCGAGGGCGAAACCCGTGGCTAGGGTACGCGTCATGGACTCCCTCCTACAAAAGCGACGAGGACCGGCAGATGCCGGTCCTCGCTTGCTTTGTCCGCCGACGCGCGGTCGCCTGTTCGGCTTACTTGAGCGTGCGGATGTAGCCGACGACGGCGTCGATCTCGGCCGGCTTGAGGGTGCCCTTCCAGGCGGGCATCATGCCGTCGTACTTCGTGCCGTTGACGGCGATCGCGCCGTGCAGGCCGTTGGCCACGATGTCGGTCACCTTGGCGACCGGACCTTGGACGACCGGATTGCCGGCCAGCGGCGGGAACGCGCCGGGCGAGCCCGCACCGGTCGCGCCGTGGCACGACGAGCAGTTGGCCGCATAGACCTTCGAGCCGTCGACGGCGCTCGGCGCGGCGGACGTCGTGGTGGTGGTCGTCGACGCGGGCGCGACGATCTTCGAACCGTCGACCGGCTTGTAGCTCGAGGCGGCTTCCTTCGCGGCGATGCCGGCCTGGCTCCAGAACGTCAGGCCGAGGATGATCGCCATCGCGATCGTGAGCATCCAGAGGATCGGCTTGCGCGATCCGAACGTGCGGGTCGTGCTGCGGTCGATCCACGGCAGCAGCACCAGGATGGTGGTCGCGATGCCCGGGATGATGATCGCGCCGACGATCTCCAGGCTGCCCGGCACGAGGTTGAGCAGGCCGAAGAGATCCAGGAAGTACCACGCCGGATACGGCACGAACTGCGACTGCGTCGGATCCGCCTTCGCGTCGAGACCCGGCGGCGCGATGAACGAGAGCCCGATGATGATCAGGAAGATCACGAACGACGCGACCGTGTCCATGAACATCTGATCCGGCCAGAAGCGTCCGGGCTTGAGCGGACGCGGGTCCTCGACCGGCGGGCCGGCCGGGCCGTTGTGGCGGAAGATCGCCAGGTGCGCGCCGACCAGCGCGACCAGCGCCGCCGGCATCAGCCAGACGTGCAGGCCGAAGAAACGGTTGATCGTGAGCGTGCCCATGGTCGTGCCGTCCTGCGCGAACGTCTGGATGAAGTTGCCGACCACCGGCATCGTCAGCGTCAGATTGATCGCGACCTGCGACGCGAAGTACGCGTTCATGTCCCACGGCAGCAGGTAGCCGGTCAGGCCGAGCACCATGGTGACCAGCAGCAGCAGCACGCCGACGATCCATTGGATCTCGCGCGGCGACTTGTACGCGCCCCACACCACCACTTGAAGCAGGTGCAGGAAGACCAGCGAGATCATCGCCGACGCGCCCCAATAGTGCATCGAGAGCACGAAGTGCTGGAACGGGTTGTTGTAGATGGCTTGCGTCGACTCCCACGCCGTGTTCGCCGACGGGGCGTAGAAGAACGTCAGGAAGATGCCGGTCACGATCTGCAGGATCATCGCGAAGATGGTCGCGGATCCGAAGACGTACCAGTAGCTCGCGCCGCCCGGGATGTCTTCCGTCAGAAAGTCCTTCGCCATCGTGACGAAGCCGGTGCGCTGATCGATCCAGTTGAGCATTGTGCGCTGTCCCTCTTAGCTCGTGTACGATACGACGATGCGGTCGGGGACCGTCGGCGCGTAGCGGATCCACGTGATCTCCGCCGTTCCGCTCTGCTCGCGCAGCGGGAGCGGGTCGAGGCCGCGGTCGGCCGGACCGGCGAGATGATCGCCCTCCGGGCCGAACTGCGAGCCGTGGCACGGGCACAAGAACTTGCCGGCCGAGTCGTCGTAGTTGAAGCGGCAGCCGAGATGCGGACAGATCGGGCTGAAGATCGCGAAGCCCATGTTCACCGCCGGGTAGGGCACGTCGCCGCCCTTGACCTCGTAGATGTCCGGGCGGAGCTTTTTGAACTTCTCCACGTCGACTTTGACGCCCCAGACGGACTCGGGCGAGGAGTCTTCGGGCAGATACGCATCCTTGTTCTTGAGGACGAAGTCGATCTTGACGGGCTTGTCGGTCGAGCTCTGGAGCTCTTTCCAGCCGGCCGCGTCGAGCGCCGTCCAGGCGCCGCCGCCGGCTCCGGTCTTCGGAAGGAGCGACCCGACGATCGGGATCGCGAGGCCGAGGCCGATGATGCCGCCCAGCGTCAGGGTGGCGTTGGCCATGAAGGTTCGGCGGGTGACTTCTTCGGGCGTACCCGGGTCGTCATACGCGGACGGGCCGCGGTGGTCGTTCGACAAGGTTGTAATCTCCGGAATCGCAACGGGAACGAGACCCGTCCTAGGGGGCGGTGTTCTTTGCGATTCTACGCGGCCCTTCGAGGGCGCCGCCGCTACAAAAGAGGGCGGCCGGAACCGGCCCGGCCCGGGGACGGGCTAGCGCTGGTACGCGTGGAGGCCGGCGTGGATGAAGATGTTGACGCCGAGGTAGGTGAACAGCACCACGAAAAAGCTCGCGAAGCAGATCCAGGCGCTGGCCATCCCGCGCCATGCGTTGCGGGTGTGCAGATGCATGTAGATCGCGTAGGCGATCCAGGACGACATCGCGGCGGTCTCTTTGGGATCCCACTGCCAGTAGGCGCCCCACGCCTCGTGCGCCCACATCGCCCCGGTGATGATGCCCAGCGTGAGCAGCGGCAGGCCGACCGCGACCGCCCGATAGGTCAGCACGTCGAGCTGCGGCAGCGACGGGAAGGAGGCGAGCCAGCCGCCGGTCGCGGCGACCGAGGCTTGTCCGCCCGCGGTCGCCATGGCCGCGGTCTTGGCGAGCGAGCGTTCGACGTAGTAGCGCACGAGATAGAGCCCCGCGAGCACGAACGAGACGAGGAACGCGCCGTACGAGGAGACGACCAGCGGCACGTGGATCTTGGCCCAATACGACTGCAGGGACGGGACCGCCGGCATGGTGCCTTCGTTCCAGGTGGTCGCGTAGGCGAGGAACAGGGCGGCGATCGCGATCACGAAGCCGCCCGCGAACCACAGGTCGTAGCGGATCGCGAAGATGATGAAGATCAACACGGCGACGGCCGCGAAGAGCGAGAGCGAACCGTAGAGGTTGAGCAGCGGCCAGATGCCGGTGATCTCGAAGCGGGCGATCAGCTGCGCGAACTGCGCGGCGCATCCCAGCACCGCGAGCGGGGCGCCGAACGCGCGCAGCGCCGGCTGCCGGGTGAAGAAGTAGGCGAGCAGGGCCAGCGCGGCGATCGCGTACGCCGCGAGCGCCAGTTTCATCAGGACGATGTCCATGCGTTACCTTCCAATGCTTTCGTCAGCTCGCCGAACTGCTTTTCGTAGATATCGTAGCCTTTCACGGTCGTCGCGGCAACGCCTACGGTCGCCGTGCCTTCCGGGCCCTCGTCGACCCGTACGTACAGGCGCGCCGGCAGGAAATAGAAGGCGATCACCAATCCCGCCAGCAGCACGAACGCGCCGACGCCGACCAGCGTCGCGCCCGGGTCGTAGCGGTACTGCAGGCCGGTGTACATCAGGTAGGTGTGCGGCACGATCCGCCAGCCGCCGCCCAGATCGATCCACGTCTGGAGCGGCACCAGGGCCGCGCCTACCTGCGCGTCGCCGTTGAAGACGTTGAGCACCACGGCCGGGTCGTTGACCCGCGGATCCGGGCCGGGCTGACCGGTCACCCGGTCGACGGTCGGGACGAAGCGGGCGTACTGGACGCTCTTCAGGGTGCCGGGGATCTCGAGCGCCTCGCCCTCCATCAGGGTGCGATCCGAGAGCGAGCCGACCCGCGCGCCGTTATGCGTGACGTCGAAACGCATCGCGAAGCCGTACGAGGCCTGGTAGTAGAGCGTGCCGTCGATGTCGATCGGCTGGTTGACGCGGATCGTCTCGTGCTTGGCGACGCCGTCGTTCCCGGTGACGGTGACGTGCGAGACGTAGTCGATCGGCTGATAGACCATGCCGCTCTTAGTCGCGATCGGTTGGATCTTGTATCCGAAGGTATCCAGACGGACGAGCGCGTGGGTGCGCGGGATCTCGAACGTCTGGCCGGTCACGATCGCCGCCTCGCCCGCGAATCCGCGCGCCCAATAGATGGTCGCGCCGGCCGCGATGATGACGAAGCCCAGATGCGCGATCAGCACGCCGCGGCGCGCCCAGTTGAACCGGTCGGCGAAGATCCATTCGGCGCCGTCGAAGGTGCGCTCGCGCACCTGCCATCCGCGCTTGCGGAAGAACGCGTCGACCTTGGCGCGCACGTCGTCGACCGTGCCCGGGATCGCGATCGAGGCGTTGAGCGGGATCTTGTCGATCCTGACCGGCCGCAGCGGCGGCAGCCTTGCCGGGATCACGCGCTTGAACGTGCAGACCGTCAGCGAGAGCAAGATCAGGCCGATGATGCCGACGTACCAATACGAATGGTAGATGTTGTCGAACCCGAGCCGGACGATCGCGCGCGCGACCGGGGCGGCGTAGGCGTCGAAGTACGCGCTCGGCTCGAGACCCTGCTCGACCACCACGCCGATCAGCGTGAGCACGCCCCAGACCAAGAACAGGCAGACGGCGAAGAGCACGTTGCCGAACGTGCGGACGAAATCTTCGTAGAGGTCGCGCAGACCGCTCACTCGCGCTTCCACGTCTTCTCCAGGACGGCGATGATCCAGATCGAGGCCTCGTAGAGCACGCACATCGGCAGCGCGAGCAGGGCCATCGTCATCGGGTTGCCGTCGGGCGCGGCGATGCCGCTGGCCACGAAGAACCCGAAGATCGCGTGACGGCGGTACTTCATCAGCAGCGCGCGATTGACGATGCCGATGCGCGCCAGGCCGATCGTGATGACCGGCAGCTGGAAGATGATCGCGAAGAGCGCCAGCAGGATCATCACGAAGTTGAGCGTGTCTGCCACGCCGAACGTCGCGACGGCGACCTCGTTCGTGATGTTGATGAGCGCGGCGACGACGCGCGGGATGACGATGAAGTGCGCGAATGCGAGGCCCGCGAGCGCGAGCAGCAGCGACGGCGCGATGAAGGCGTAGACCATCCGGCGCGTCTTCGGGTGGAACGCCGGGACGACGAACATCCAGATCTGGTGCAGCAGCACGGGCAGCCCGATGACGATGCCGCCGATGATGGAGAACTTGAACTCGGTGAAGATGACGTCGGCCGGTCCGAACGCGTGCAGCTCGATGCCGTGGAAGTACTGCGCGACCATCCATTTGATGACGAACTGCGACGGCCAGAACAGGACGACCGCGATCGCGACGACCGTTCCGATCGAGATCAGAAGGCGCGTACGAAGTTCGCGGAGATGCTCGGTGAACGGCATCTCCTTTTGGTCCCAGGCGAACTCGGGCATTAGCCGGCCTTTAGAGCGATGAGGTTCCTTGGTCGCTCGGCGGCGGAACGGCTTGACCGGCCGCGTTGCCCGCTTCGACGTTGCTCATCGGATCGGCGGCGGCGGCTTCGGCACGTCTGCGGGCGTCTTCGCGGGCCTTCTCGGCCGCGACGTCGGCGTCGGCCTGGCCCTGGATGAACTCTTTTTTCGCCTGGCCGGCGCTGCGGGCCAGCTTGGGCAGCTTGTCGGCGCCGAACAGGAGCGCGGCGAGAGCGACGATCCCGATGATGATCGGGGCGTCGATGAAGGCGAGGACGGGGTGCAGTTGCATGAGGGGTAATCGTCTCCTAGTCGGCCGCGAGCGCGTCGGCCAGTCGTTCGAGTTCGGTTTTGGCACCCGATGCTCCCATCGGAGCGAGCGCGGCTTTGGCCCGGGCCGCGTAGTCGGCGATCCGGCCGCGGGTCAGGTCGAGCGCCCCGACCCGGGCGATGTCGGCCACGATGGCGGCCACGTCCGCGTCGCCTCCCCTACCGTCATAGTACGTTTCGACGCGGGCCCGAAGGGCGGCGTCCCCGGTCCCGAGGGCCAGAATTAACGGAATCGTCATCTTGCGCTCGTGCAGGTCGTTGCCGACCGGCTTGCCGATGGCGGCGGCGTCGGCGGTCACGTCCAGCAGGTCGTCCTTCATCTGGAATGCGATGCCGTAGAGATCGCCGTACTCGCGGAGCGCCTCGACCTGGTCGGGCGACCCGCCGGCCGCGATCGCGCCGCACTCGGCCGACGCCGCGAACAGCGAGGCCGTCTTCTTGCGGGCCACGTCCACGTAGGTCTCGACCGGCAGGTCCAGCACGCCCAGTGACCGGAGCTGGAGCACCTCGCCGTCGCAGATGTCGGCCAGGGTCGCGCTCAGGATGTGCGGGATCGGCGCGTCGTAGTTGGCGGTGACGTTCTTGAAGATCCAGGCGAACAGATAGTCGCCGGCCAGCACGCTCACGCGGTTGCCGTAGTCGATCGCGGTCGCATTGACGCCGCGGCGCGTGCTCGCGTTGTCGACCACGTCGTCGTGGATCAAGGTGGCGACGTGGATCAGCTCCATATACGCCGCCAGATAGAGATGCTCGTCGGCGTCGTCGCCGCAAGCGCTCGCGGCGAGCAGCGTCATGCGCGGACGCAGGCGCTTGCCGCCGGCGGCCAGCATGCGTTTGACGGCCTCGGTGATCAGCGGGTTGTCGGTCGAGAACGTCTCGTCGAAGAACCGCTCGACGCGGGCGTAGACGCCGGCGTCGTCGCGCACGGTCTCCACTAGACGTCCGCCCCTCGACTGCGCTGCGCTGCGCTCGGGATGACTGGAGAGGTCTGGTTGGAACCGTAGTGGATCGCGATCGCGCCGCCCATCAGGCGGACGTAGCCCGCGTCCGCGAAGCCGGCTTTGGCGAAACGGTCGCGCAACTCGTCGGCGTTGGGGTGATGGGTGAGCGATTGCGGCAGATAGGTGTAGGCCTGCTTCGAGCCGCCGACCAGTCCGCCGATCAGCGGCACCATCTTGTAGAAGTACAGGTCGAAACAGCGCTTCCAGATCGCGTTGGGCGCCTTGCTCACGTCCAGGTTGACGAAGCGCGCGCCGGGTTTGAGCACGCGGCGGATCTCGGCCAGGACGGCGTCGATGTCGACCACGTTGCGCAGCGAGAAGCCCATGGTCGCGCCGTCGAAGGATGCGTCGGGGAACGGCAGCGTCATCACGTCGCCTTCGACGAAGGTCGCGTCGCCGCGCGCCTCTTTGGGGGCGCGGGCGCGGGCGCCGTCGAGCATCGGCGCGCAGAAGTCGATGCCGGTGACGTGCAGGCTCGGATCCGTCCGCAAGAGATGGAAGACGACGTCCCCGGTGCCGCAGCACAGGTCGAGGATGGCGCCGCCCTTGGGCGCGGCCAACAGCGCGATCGCGCGCCGGCGCCAGCGTTCGTCCATGCCCGCCGTCATCACGCGGTTGGTCGCATCGTAGCGCGGCGCGATCCGTGCGAACATCTCGCGGACGTAGGCGCCCTTGTCGGTCATGGCGACTCTGCTTCTCGGCATCGGACGACGGGCCTCTACTCCTGCCGCCTCCCCCTTGTCGTTCGCGACGTTTGTCGGGATAGGACCTCGGGATGCTCGCACTCGCCTCGACCGCCGAGACGCTCGCCGCCGTCGCGTCGGCTCGCTCGGTCTCGTTCTCGGCCTATCTGCTCCATCCGGGAGCGCTCTTCGACGCGCTCGACGCGGCCGCGCGGCGGGGGGCGAAGGTCGTCGCCCGGGTGGAGGAATCGCCCTACCGGGCCGGCTCGCTGGCGCGACTCAACGCCCGGATGCTCGAGCGGCTGCGGCGCGACGGCGCGGACGCCCGCGCCGAACCCGGCGTGCACGCCAAGACGCTGATCGCGGACGGCGTCGCGTACTACGACGACGCGAACTGGCTCGAGCGCGGCGGCGACACGATCCTGCGCGATCCGGACGCGCGCGATCCCGCCGTGGCGACGACCAAAGGGGCGGCGCTCGATCTGGAGCTGCGCGCGATCGAAGCGGCGCGGGCGGGGGATGCGATAGATCTGGAGACCGAGTCGTTCGGCAACGGTCCGGTCTCCGGCGCGCTGGAACGCGCGGCCGGCCGCGGCGCGCGCGTGCGCGTGCTGGTCTCGCGCCGCGAGCTCCGGCGCAACGCCCGCGAAGCGGAGACGATCGCCGGCCTCGAGCGCGCCGGGGCCGAGGTGCGATCGACCGGCGCGACCGAGAAGTTCGCGGTGGTCGGCGAGCGCGCGTGGGTCGGAAGCGCGAACGCGACGTACGGCGCATTCGATCAGAGCGATTGGGGTGCGGTCGTCGACGATGCGCCGGTGCGGGAACATTGCGCGAGCGCGTTCGCCTCGCGGTGGGGGACGGCACGAAGAGAGAAGGCCCCCGCGAAGCGGGAGCCTTCCTTCGTGCCCGTCGACGCGCGCGTCAGAGCTTGATGCGCGCTTCCAGGAAGAACTGGAACGGCTGCTTCGTCTGGTTGAAGTTGCCGGCCGTGGTGTTCGAGTTGGTCTGCCCGTAGTACGCGCCGTACGGATAGCGCAGCAGCCGCTGGAAGCTCCCGACCGTGGCCGGGGGATTGTAGAGGTTGCCGACCGGCGCGACCGCGCCGCCCGTGTTGAGCAGGTTGTAGGAACAGACGTTGTGGTCGTTCGGCAGCGTCCACGCCGCCTTGGTCCCTCCCCAGCACGTGTCCACCAGGTTCGCGAAGGTCCCGACGAGCGTCACCTTCGACGAAGCCTGATAGCTGATCTGGAGATTCGCGGCCAGTTGGTTCGGCTGTACGAACGAACCGAGATCGTCGAACGCGTTGGTGTACGGGTCCGGGATCGCGAGGGTTCCGCCGCAATTCGTGGCGTCGTACGCGCCGCCGCCCGGCGCGCCGTAGGGATACCGCGGATCGCCCGTCGGCGAGCTTCCCAGCGGCGCCGTGCAACTGCTCGGATCGATGCCGTTCGTCGTCTCGGGTTCGCCGTAGCGAGCACCGCCTTGGAACTGCACGGAGGGCGTGATCGAGAGCCGGTCGCGCTTGTAGTTGAGGATCGCCGTCGCCACGTACGGCGCTCCGTACGCGACCGCATACGACTGGACCGGTCCGGGGAAGTTCGTGTACGTCGCGAACGACTGGTTCGGGTCGATCGGCGCCTGAAGCGGCGCGTTGTAGTAGGGATTGGCGATCGCCCCGGGAGCCGCGCAGCTCGATGCGGCGCCGGCCAGGTAGCACGGCGAACCGCCGCCCGCCTGGGTGAACGCGTTGTACTTGGCGATGTCCGCATTGATGCCGGTCACGACGGTCGAGCCGTTGTTGAGCGTATCGTACTTGATCGCCGAGTGCGTGTAGGCGAAGGATAGCTGCCCCGAGAGCCCGTTCCGGCTGAAATCGCCGTCGTTGAGCTGGAACTCGAAGCCCTTGCTCGTCTGCCGGCCGACGTTGAGGCCCGAGACGAAACCCGTCTTCTGGTCGAGGAAGAACTGCTGGATCTGATCCTTCGTGGAGCGCAGAAACGGCGTCAGCTTGTACGACCAGTCGGTGCCCTTGACGTGCTTCTCGAGCGAGAGGTCGTAGTTCAAGGACGTCGGCGGACGGACGGCGTGCTGGCCGGGCGTCGTGAAGCCGAGCGCGTAGAACGCGGCCGAACCCGGGAGTTCGAACGGCGTATCTTCCTGGAGCGTATCGTACTGCTCGAAGGCCGCGTTCGGCGGTTCGGCATACTTACCGGCCGAGAAGCGGATCACGGTATCGGGGTTCACCGTGTACGTCCCGCCCAGGCGCGGCTCGAAGATGTCGTAGGTCTGCGTTCCCGAGACGTTCTGCATGTTCGCGGCGGTGTACCCCGCCGGGCAGGGGTCGCTCGGGAGCAGTCCCGCGCCGATCGCCGATTTATCGACCGGCGCGCCCTTCGCGTCGATGCAGTTGTCGAGATTCCATGCCTTGAACCAGAACGCGCGGACCGGATCGCCCGCGCGCGTGTTCCCGCCGACGAATTGGAACCGGTCGTAACGCAGCCCAAGGTTCAGCAGCAGTCTGTCGTTGGGCCGGAACTCGTCGGTCAGCGAGACCGACGTGAAGCGCGGCGTCACCGTGTTGTACGTCGCCCAGAGGGAGTTCTCGGCGACGAGCCAGGTGCACGGTCCGGCCGGACCGCCCGGCACGTCGCACGAGCCGGCCAGCGCCGGAACGGTCCCGTTCGCGACGCCGCCCCAGGTCGCGAAGTTCGCGCGGTTGCCGTTGGCATCGCCGCCCGGATTGCAGGTGATCTCGTTTCCGGCCGCGCCGAAGCAGTATCCGCCGAACGGAGCGTTGGCGTTCACCATCACGATGCCGCGCGAGCGCGCGCCGCCCGCGTTGAACATCTGCGTGTTGTTGTCGCGTACCGACGTGGCGGTCGTGTACGCGGCCTGCAGCTCGATCAGGTTCCGCGCGTCCAGCTGCTTGCTGAACGCCGCGCTGACGCCGCGGGTGTGCGAGCTGAGCTCGTAATCCGAGGCGCAGCACGCGACGTAGTTCGCGTCCGCGCTGTTCGGACCGTTCTGCGTCCACGCGCTGTAGTACGTGTAGCCGTAGATCCGGAAGAATGCATCGCTGCCGATGTTCTTCTGGTACTGCAGCTTCACGATCTCCTGGCTGTTGCGCAGCGTGTCGCGGTAGTTCGGCGGGATGATCCCGCCGAAGGCGTGCGCCGGCGTCCCGGGATACGCGTACGGCGTGACGCACGAACGGGAGAGCGTCGCTGTGGTGGTCCCGACGCCGCACGTCCACTGGTAGCCGTCGGCGAAGGTCGGCGCGTTGGCGATGCCGCCGAACGCGGCGAAACCGCCGGCGTCGTTCGTCGAGCTGTAGAACGGATTGGTCAGCTCCCCGCTGTCCCACAGCAGCTGGACGTCGTCCTTGCCGCCGTCGTTCTTATGCGGGAGGCCGAAGTGGAGATTCGCGACGACGTCGCGATCGGCGATCCCGGCCTGGAACATGTATTGATACGGGAGGATCGCGTAGCACCCCGTCGGTGCGAGGTTCGCGGGACAGGTGCCGGTGCCGGGTGCGACCGGCGCCATCGCGCCGGCGAAGTCCGTCGCGCCGGCCCCGTTGCTCTGATCGATGTAGCGGAAGCCTTGGTTATATCCGCCGAGGCCGACGTAGTACGAGAAGAGCCGGTTCGGCGACGAGCCGCCGGCTTCGATCGAGAGCTTGTGATAGAACGTCGGCGTTCCCAGGCCGAACTGCGCGGTGCCGAAGCCTGGATACGTCCCGGTCTTGATCACCTGGTTGATGTAGCCGGCCAGGCCTTGGCCTTCGGAGTTCGCCGGCGAGGCGCCGGTATAGACCTGAAGCTCCTGTTGGCCCAGGGACGATGCCGCGCCCGACGGATAGTTGTCGAACGAACGGTTGACGGGGACGCCGTCGAGTTCGTAGCCGACCTGATCGTAGTCGCCGCCCCGGATGTGGACCGTCTGGAAGTAGCCCATCTGGTTGAGCGGCACGAATGCCCCGGGGACCGAGGCGATCGCCGAGTAGGCGGAGTTCAACGCGCCGCCGCCGCCCAGGCCAGAGATCTTGTCCTGGGTGGACGCGCCGATCGAATAGACGTCGGCGGTCGTCCCGGATTTCACCAGGCTGCCCGCGGCGGTCGACGTGACCCGTACGATGGTCGCGATCGACGAGTGCAGTTGGATCGCGACGTTCTGCGTCGCGTCGGCGAAGACGGTCAGGCCCGCCGTGCTGCGGGGTTGATAGCCGTCTTTCTCGGCCGATACGGTATACGTATCCGGCGCGAGCGAGATGAAGAGGAAGTGGCCGGTCGCGTCGGTCTGCGTCGTCGCGCTTTGCGAGGGGCTCGTCGCGGTGACCTTTGCATCTGCAAGGGGCGCACCCGAGTCCGCGGAGACGACGACACCGCTCATGCGGCCCGTGGTCCCAGCCAGTGCCCATGTTTCCTGGCTGAGAAATCCGACGAGCAGCACCGCGGTGACCAGCGCATGCCGGAATCGATGTCGTGGCATGGAGGCTCCTTTTCGGTTGTCGTTGTGTGTCGGCGCGGCGAAGAGCCGCGCCGGTACGAAACGTATCAATCGATCGAGGCCGTGTCGCTCACAATCGGACGGCTCTGCGTACGAACGGACGGAAAACGCGCGAACGGCACGACCCCCGTCGATCGCCGGACGGCGCTCGGCGTCAATCCCGCGACGCGGCGCATGCAGCGCGCCATGGGGCTCTGGGTCGCGAAGCCCGCCCGCAGTGCGAGTTCGCTGAGCGGGAGGTCCTCGCTCAGGATCGCGTCGATCGCGTAGCGCACGCGCCGCCGGATGACGTGCTGGTGCAGCGGCAATCCGACGGCATCGCGGAAGAGCGTCTTGAGATGCGACGGGCTCAGATTGGCGACGCGCGCGAGTTCGACCAGCGAGAGATCGTGCGAGAGATGGTCGTCGATGAACGCGATGACGCGCCGCAGCCGCGTCTGCGAGAGCTTCGCCGGGCCGCGACGGCTGCCGTCGTACGCGGACCGGCGCAGCAGATGCGTCGCCAGCGCCATGCCCAGGCTCTCGGCATAGACGCGCCCGAGGGGGTCCGCGCTCTCGACCTCATGTTTGAGCGCCCAGCATAGATGTTCGATCCGGGGATCGCGGAAGTACAGGTTCGGGGCGATCGCGGAACGCTCGGGGTCCAGCCCGAGCCCTTCGGCGGCGGCATGCACGAGCGAGGCTTCGAGGAAGATGGCGACCTCGGTCGCGTTCGCCTCGTGCTGCCAGGCGGCATCGCTGCCGATCGGGATGACCTGCAGGTCGCCGCGCACGCGCAATCGCTGCGAGGCCGCCCCGTCGCACCGGCAGGCCGCGGCCAGCGGTTCGCTCAGGTGCATGCTGACCATGGTCGCGCCTGTCCGCTGGTTCTCGAGATAGCCCGGCGTGGTGTCGTAGATGGTCGCGTGGAATCCCGTCCAATGGCGGTCCCGGCTGCTCTCGCGCGCGGTCAGCTGCATCGGCACCTCGTCGAGCGGAGACCGGCATTCGTCCATGGCAGTGGATATAATGCACGGGCTGCCGTCGATGTGCCGTAAAAACTGCCCGATCTCTGCCAGTCGCGCTTCAGGGAAGGCGGAATAGGTCGCGGGCCGCGGCAGCGGTGCCGGCCGTCACGGCTACGAGCGGCTCCCCGAGCACCTCCGCCAGCTTCGCCGCCGTCGCGGCGACGAAGGCGGGTTCGTTGCGTTTGCCGCGATGGGGGATCGGGGCCAGGTACGGGCAGTCGGTCTCGAGGATCAGCGGCGCGAGCCCGACCGCGCGGACGGCGTCCCGCAGCCCGTCGGCGGTCTTGAACGTCAGGACGCCGCCGATGCCGAGTTTGAGATCGAACTCCCCCACGTAGATCTTCGCCTGTTCGGCATCGCCGGTGAAGCAGTGGATCACGCCGCGCATACCGGGAACGAACTCGTCGCGCAGGATCGCGACGAAGTCGTCGAAGGCATCGCGGTGGTGGAAGATCAACGGCAGGTCGCGTTCGCGCGCGAGGCGCATCTGCGCGCGCAGCACGCGTGCCTGCGCGTCGCGCGGGCTGTGGTCGTAGTAGTAGTCGAGCCCGGTCTCGCCGATCGCGGCCACCGCCGGATCCGCCAGCAAGGGCGCGAACGCGGCGGCCAGGTCCTCGGGCGCATCCTTGGCCTCGTGCGGGTGGATGCCGACCGACGCGCGCAGCCCGTACTCGCGCGCGCACGCGATCGCGCGTCCGCTATCGGCCAGATCGCAGCCGACGGTGAGCATCGCGTCCACGCCGGCCGCCCGCGCGCGCGCGACGACCTCCGCGCGATCCACGTCGAACGCCTTGTCGTGGACGTGCGCGTGGCTGTCGATCACGCGGTCAGCTCGACGACCATGTTGCGGCCGCGGCGTTTGGCCGTATAGAGCGCGTTGTCGGCGCGGGCCAGCGCGCTTTCGAGCGACTCGCCGACCTCGAGCGTCGCGACCCCGACCGAGCACGTGACCGGCGTGCCGTCGGCGTGGAACAGCCCGCACGCTTCGATGCCGGCGCGCAATCGCTCGGCGACCGCGAGCGCGGTCTCGCTGCTGGCGCGCGGCATGACGACCAGGAACTCTTCTCCGCCGAACCGTCCGGCCCGGTCGCCGTCGCGCACGTTGCGCGCCACGATCTCGCCGACCGTACGCAGGCAGCGATCGCCGGCCAGATGGCCGAGGCGGTCGTTGATCGCCTTGAAGTGGTCGATGTCGAGCAGCAGCAGCGCGCCCGGTTCGGCCGGCTCGCCTTCGAGCGTAGCGCGGACGTAATCGAGGATGGTCGAGCGGTTCGCGAGCTGCGTGAGCCCGTCGATCTCGGCCGCCTCTTGAGCGCGCTGGATGTTGCCGAGATCGCGCAGCAGCGGCGCGAGTTCGCGCGCGGTCTGCACCAGCTTCTCGGGGTTGCCGATCCGCCCGTCGCGGGCGTTGCGCAGCGCGCAGATCGCGCCGATCAGATGGCCGTGCTCGTCGTACGCGCCGGCCGCCACCACCGAACGCGACCCGTCCTCGCTCGCGAGCCAGCCGCCGCGGCGATCGGTCAGCCGGCGCACGGCCGCGGCCCGCAGGAGGTCGAACTCGCCGTCGCGCGGCGGACCTATGCTGGTGACGACGCGCCACTCGGCATCCCGCCCGATCGCGGCCACCACCTGGATGGTCTCGCGAGCGGAGCCGCCGAGCGACGCCGCCACCACCGAGTTGATCTGCGGGATGGGATCGCGCTCGACGAGCATGGCGGTGATGGCGTCGCGGGTCATGCGCAGGCGCGCGTTCTCGCTGCGCGCGAGATAGAGCGAACGCGCGATGACGGCCAGGGTCGGAAGCGGCAGCCAGGCCAGCAGCGCGAAGAGCGGCCCGGCCCGCAGCATGAACTCGCAGCAGGCGTACGCCCAGATCGCCTGGATCGCGAGCAGTCCCCACAGGTGCCGGTCGCGCAGGTAGCGCTTCCAGACGCGTTCGATCGGCAGGCGCTCGCGCCAGGCCGTCGTCGGAAGATGCCAGAGGTAGATGAAGGCCAGCAGCGCCAGCATCATCGCGACCTCGAACGCCAAGAACGCCTGCGGCGTGAAGGCGAAAACGCTCTGCGGGAGTCGCGAGCGGAACGCGTCGCCGAACAGGAAGAAGATCGCGCGCGATCCGCCGCCGAACGCGAGCGCCGACCAGTCGGCCCGCCGCCGGAGCAGCCGCGAGACCGGGAACCCGATCAGGGTCGCGATGGCGGCCGCCGCGCCGCCCGCCACGATGAAGAGCGAGAGCGTGATCGGCAGGTCCAGCGAGACCGAATCCTCGACCGTGTGCGAACGCTTGCCGCGCAGGCCGCGCAGCGGCACGCTGTAGCGGACCGCGATCGCGATCATCGCGATCGCGACGCCGATCAGGATGCGGACGTCGAGACGTCCGAGCGAGGGATCGTGCGGCGCGCGCCACGCGACCGCGACCGCCGCGACGGCGAACGTGAGCACGTTGAACGTGCGGATCACGTTGCGCGGTCGAAGCTGGACGCTCACGTCGGAGCGAGTTCGATCCGCGGGAACAGGGCCTCTCCCGGCTGCGTCCGCGTTCCGGGCGCGAGGCCGCCCCACACCAGCGCCGCCTCCCAATCCGCGCCGATCGCGCCCTCGACGCCGAGCTGCCGCCAGATCTCGCGCGCGCGTTCCGGCATCACCGGCGCGAGCAGCATCGCGAGCCAGCGCAGACCCTCGCACAGGTCGTAGAGCAGCGCGTCCAGCTCCTCGTGCCGCTCTTCTTTGTAGAGCGCCCACGGCTTGCGATCGTCGATGGCGCGGTTGAGCGCGTTCACCAGCTCCCAGACGGACTCCAGCGCGCCGCGGAAATCGAGCGCGAAGGTCTTCTCCGCCACGGTCGCGGGCAGGGCGGCGAAGCGCGCGCCGAACGCGTCGTCGCGGCCGCGTTCGGGCACGACCCCGCCGCGGTACTTCTGCAGCATCGCGAGCGAGCGGCGCATCAGATTGCCGAGGTCGTTGCCGAGGTCGTGGTTGTGACGCTGCGCGATCTTCTCTTCGCTATACGAGAAGTCGCTTCCGAACGGAGCCTCGCGCAGGAGGAAATAGCGCAGCGAATCGGCGCCGAACTTCTCGGCCAGCGCGACCGGATCGACCGCGTTGCCGAGCGACTTGCCGATCTTCTGGCCGTCGAGCGTGATCCAGCCGTGCGCGAAGACCTGCTGGGGCGCCTCTTCGCCGATCGCCCACAGCACGGCCGGCCAGATGATGGTGTGGAAGCGCGCGATCTCCTTGCCGACCAGCTGGACGGTCGCCGGCCAGAACTTCTTGAAGAGCGCATCCTCGTCGGACCACCCGAGCGCGGTGATGTAGTTGAGGAGCGCGTCGAACCAGACGTAGATCACGCCGCCGCCGCCCGGGATCGGGATGCCCCAATCGAATTTCGTGCGCGAGATCGAGAAGTCGTCGAGACCCTCTTCGAGCAGCGCCATCATCTCGTTGTAGACCGGGCGCGGACGCACGAATTCGGGATTCTCCCGGAAGTACGCGATCAACCGGTCGCGGTACTTCGAGAGACGGAAGAACCAGTCGTCCTCGGAGAGCCATTCGACCGTGCGGCCGCAGGTCGGGCACTTGCCGTCGACGAGCTTGGATTCGAGCCAGAACGTCTCGTCTTGGACGCAGTACCAGCCTTCGTACTTTCCGAGATAGACGTCGCCGTTCTCGCGCAGCCGGTCGAAGATCTTCTGCACGACGCGCTCGTGACGCGGCTCGGTCGTGCGGATGAAATCGTCGTACGCCACGTTGTAGAGCGCGAAGAGCGCCTTCCAGCGCGGCACCAGCTCGTCGCACCACTCCTGCGGGGTCTTGCCGGCGGCGCGGGCCGCGTCGGCGACCTTCTGGCCGTGCTCGTCGGTGCCGGTCAGGAAGTGCGCGTCGCCGCGGGTGCGGGCCGTCCGCGCGAGCACGTCCGCGACCACGGTGGTGTACGCGTGGCCGATATGCGGATTCCCGCTGATGTAATAGATCGGGGTGGTGACGTAAAAAGGACGGTGGGTCATAGGGGTCCCGCCTCTTTACCGCTTCGCGCCGACGCTCTCCCTCTGCGCGTGCTTGCGTTCGACGGCGCGCGCGTAGAGGTCGCGGCGCTCACCCAAGCCGCGCTCCGCGAGCGACCGTGCGATCTCGGCGACCGGAGCCCCTTCGGCCAGGAGCCGGTCGATGGCGACGTCGACGCCCGCCGGCGCCGGCGCCGGCGCCGGCTCCTGGGGCGCGACCGCGAAGGCGATCTCGCCGCGGATCGGATCGGGGAGGGCGGCCGCGACCTCGGCGGCCGTGCCCAGGATCTGCAGCTCGTGCAGCTTCGTATACTCGCGGACCAGGAAGACGCGCGCCTCCGGGGCCACCGCGGTCAGGTCGCGCAGGGTCGCGAGGATGCGCTGAGGCGACTCGTACCAGAGCGTGGTGGCGCCGCTGCCGAAAGCGGCTCGCAGCGCGTCGCGGCGCGCTCCGCTCGCGCGCGGGGGGAAGCCCTCGAAGACGAACCGTCGCAGGTCGAAGCCGGACAGGACCGCGACGCCGAGGGCCGCGCTCGCGCCCGGCAAGACGTCGACCGCGACGCCGTCGCGCCGGGCCGCGGCGACCAGCTCGGTGCCGGGATCGGAGATACCGGGCATGCCGGCGTCGGTGGTGACGACCACGTTCTGGGTGCGCGCGCGCTCCAGGATGCCGGCGGTCGCGCCGGCCGCGTTCTGCTCGCGGTACGACCAGATCTCCTTGCCCGGCAGTGCGAGAGCGCCCAGCAGCTTGCGTGCGACCCGGGTATCCTCGGCGACGATCAGGTCGCACTCGCGCAGCGCGTCGAGTCCGCGCAGCGTCATGTCGCGCAGGTTCCCGAGCGGCGTCGGCACGAGGATGAGCGGCATCAGAGCCGGCTCAAGAGCGGATGACCTGCCAGACCTGCTTGAGGTTCGGCGCGCGGCCGTAGAGCAGCATGCCGACGCGATACAGCTTGCCGGCGGCGATCGCGATCGCCCACAGCGCGACGACGTTGATGGCGACGCACAGCACGATCTGCCAGATGGGGACGTCGGTGACCGCGATCCGCGCGAACATCACGAACGGCGAGACCAGCGGCAGGAACGAGACGCCGACGATCCACGGGAGATCGGGCACCTGGATCGCGACGATCGCGAGGATGAACGCGAACACGACCGGCATCACGACCGGGATCGAGACGCTGCCCAGATCCTCGGTGCGGTTCACGAGCGAGCCGAGTCCGGCCATCAGCATCGAGAGCTGGCCGAAGCCGAGCAGGAACAGGATCAAGAACGAGACGATCTCGGTCACGGTCACGCCGCCCCCGAGCATCGCGCCCGGATCGATCGTCCGGCCGCTGTGCATGCCGTTGGCGCCGAGCAGGATTCCGACCGTCACCCAGATGGCGAGCTGCAGGAGCGCGAGCGTGGTCGCGACCGCGATCTTGCCGTACAGCAGCGGCACCGGCGAGATCGACGCGACCAACAGCTCGGCGATGCGGCTGGTCTTCTCCTCGGCGACCGAACTCATCACCAGCTGGCTGTTGATCAAGATCAGCATGTAGAGGAAGATCAGCAGCGTGAACGCGATCCCCTCGGCCGCATCGGCCTGCGCCGCGCTGGAGAAATGCGCGTCGAGCGCGCGGACGTCGACCGGCACGGCCATGAGCGTGGCCAGGCGCGCCTGCGAGACGTCGGTGGCGAGCGCGACGTTGAGCGGCGCGAGCCGGCGGCCGGCGATGCCCCAATTCTTGGACGGATCCTTCGCGTAGACGGTGACCTTGAGCCCGTTCGCGTTCGCGATCGAGATCCAAGCGGTCGCCTTGCGGGCCTTGAGCGCGGCGGCGCTGGGCGGGCTCGTGTCCGTCGTCGTCGCGACGATCGCGTAGTCGTTGGCGAGCAGCGTCTTGGCGCGGTCCAGTACGCCGGCCGGAGCGGCCAGCACCACGTCGGTCGTGTGCGAGGCGGCGCCGCGCAGGAGGTCCGGCAGCTTCGTGAAGAGCGCGATGCTGACGATGCCGATCAGCAAGCCGATCTGGAACGGGCGCGATCTGATGCGCCGCATCAGCTCGGTCGAATAGACGACGATGAAATCGTTCATGCCGCTTCACCGATGGTCTTGATGTAGATGTCGTGGAGCGACGGCTCGATCGCGTCGAAACGGTGGATGTCGGCGGCGCCGACGAGCGATCGCAGGACGGCGGAGAAATCGGTGTTCGCCGGCACCGCATAGTCGACCGAGTCTTGATCGGTCGCGACGAATGTCGCGCCCGGCACCCGGTCGAGCACCGCGCGCACGGCCTCGACGCCCGGTGCGACGCGCAGCACGCGCGTCGCCCAGGCGGACCGCAGGTCGGCGAGCGTCCCGGACGCGCGGTTCTCGCCGGCCGTGATGATGCAGAACCGTTCGCAAAGCGCTTCGAGCTGCCACATCTGGTGCGACGAGAGCACCAGCGTGGTGCCCTGGGCCTTGAGATCGTTGAAGACGGCCAGCAGCATGTCGGCGTTGACCGGGTCCAGCCCGGAGAACGGTTCGTCGAGGATCAGGAACTCGGGGTGGTGCACGGCCGCGCACGCGACCTGGACCTTCTGCTGGTTGCCTTTGGAGAGTTCGGAACACGGCCGCTCGGCGTACTGCCCGATCTCCAGTCGTTCGATCCACCGAGCGGTGCGCTGCGAGATCTCGGGCTCGACCAGTCCGTGCAGGCGCCCGAAGAACGCGATCTGCTCGCGGACCTTCATCTTGCCGTAGAGGCCGCGCTCTTCGGGCAGATAGCCGAAGCGGCGGCGCATCGTGCCGTCGACCTTCTTGCCGTTCCACGCGATCGTCCCGGCGTCGGGCGTGAGGATGCCCAGGATCATGCGCATGGTGGTGGTCTTGCCGGCGCCGTTGGGACCGAGCAGGCCGAACGTGATGCCGGTCGGGATCTCGAACGAGACGTCGCCGACGGCCCGGACGCTGCCGAACTCTTTGCGGATGTGATCGACGGTTAACATGTCATCCTTCGGTCGGGAGAGGAGCGGGCCGCCGGACGCGCACGAGCACGAGCATCGCGAGCGCCGCGACGAGGAAGCCGACGTAGTACGAGAGATCGCCCAGCTGCGGATACGCCTTGGCGAACGGTCCGGCGTAGAGCGCTTGGTTCCAGAACGGCACCGAGGCGGCGAGGCCGATCAGCCACGCCCAGAAACCGGAGTGCCATCCCGGTTGGGCGAGCACGTCGGCGCGCCGCGCGCCGCGCTGCCACCAGTCGACCAGCAGGACCGCCGCCCAGGGCGACGCCCAGTACGAGAGGAGCAGCAAGAAGTTGGTGTAGTCGGCGGCCATCTCTTTGGGGTGTCCGCCGCCGGTCGCGATCAGCGCGCCGAGCACGCCGACGATCAGCGCCGCGATCGGACGCTTGATCTTGACGCGGAACGCGACCAGCGCCGCGAGCGCTCCGGAATAGAGGTTCATACAATTGGCCGTCAAGGTCCCTAGTACCACGGTCGCCAGCACGAGTTTCGCGATCGTCCCGTTGCCGAGCAGGATCGCGATCGCGTCGGTCGGGATCGCCTGCGAGAGGTCGACGCGGGGGACGGCGCTCACGGTCGCCGCGCCGACGATCTCGAGCACGATGCACGGGACCGCGCACCCCAGGAACGAGTACCACCAGACCGCCCGCGGGTCGCTCGACGACGGCAGGTAGCGCGAGTAGTCGGCGGCCGCCGGGATCCAGCCGGTCGCATACGAGAACGCGAGCGCGGTCGCGTAGATGAAACCCGCGAGCGCCCCGCCGACCGCGACCGGCGCGTGCGGATCGAAGGCGACGTTGAAATTCGCCTTCGAGAACGTGACGAACAGCAGCAGCGTGAAGCCGGCCGCGAGCAGCCACATCGAGACTCGCTCGAAGACGTGGATCAAGTTGTAGCCGTACACCGCCAGCACGATCTGGAGCAGCAGCATCAGGCCGAGGCTCAAGAAGTAGTTGAGACCGGTGATCGATTCGAGTGCGTACGCGCCGAAGACCGTGTTGATCGCGAACCAGCCGACGCCCGCCACGAACGCCAAAGTGGCCGGTGCCGCGTTGCCGTCCGTCCCGAAGGCCAGGCGCGCGACCACCATCTGGGGCGCCCCGTACTTGGGGCCGAGGATCGAGAGCACCCCGAGCAGCCCGAAGCCGACCACGTTGCCGATCACGATGCCGTAGATGGCGCTGCGCAGGTCGGTGCCGTAGAGCGCGCAGATCAGCAAGCCGACCATCCAGGTCGCGATCTCGGCGTTGGCCGAGAACCACACGCCGAACAGATGGATGGGCGCGCCGTGGCGCTGGGCGTCGGCGACCGGCTCGATTCCGGTCGGCTCGACCTCGAGGACCTGGTCTTTGTAGACCGGCGCTTGGCTCAAGCCGCGCTGTCCCAGACCAGGTCGCGCGAGGTCGCGAACTCGACGCCGGCCAGCCGCATCGCCTCGAGCGCGTCGCTCTCGTCGTCCGGCTGGACGTTGACGGCGGCGATGGCGTCGGTCAGCACGACCGCCCGGAAGCCGTAGACGGCCGCCTCGATCGACGTCATCTTGACGCAGTAATCGGTGGCCAGACCCGCGATGAAGATCCGCGTGATGCCGAGCACGCGCAATTCGCTCGCGAGTTGCGTGCCTGCGAACGCCGAGTAGCCGTCGGTATGGGGGTCGATGCCCTTATGCACGATCGCGTCGACGTGCTCGAGCTGCAGCAGCTTCGAGAACGCCGCGCCCGGCGTGCCGGCCAGGCAGTGGAACGGCCACGGACCGCCGTTCGCCTGGAAGAACTCGTGGTCGGCGGGGTGCCAGTCGCCGGTCGCGACGACGTGGGCGAAATGCGGCGCGATCCGGTTGATCGGACCGAAGATGCGCAGCCCGTCGGCGACCGCGAGGGGTCCCCCGGGCAGAAAATCGTTCTGCGGGTCGACGACGACGAGCGCGTCGGTCGGTTCGATACGATAGGACATGGCCGAAAGCGCCTCCGGGTGGTCGCAGGATGTATTAGCAGTCGTCGCGCACGGGTTCCTTTGTAAGCCGCTTCTTCACGTCGTGGAGGTTTTTCGCATGGACAGCTCCAGTTCCAGCAGCGCCGGCGCGACCGCGTTCGTCGGCGCGTTCATCCTCGTCTACCTCGTGATCATCTGCGCCGCCGTGGCGTTCGCGATCTGGGTCCACTGGCGGATCCTCGCCAAGGCCGGGTTCAACGGCGCGCTCGCGCTGCTCATCCTGATACCGCTGGGCGGGCTGGTCCCGCTATTGATGCTCGCGTTCGGCCGCTGGCCGATCGAGGATCAGCTCGCCGCGGCGCTCGCGGGCAGACCCGCGCCGCCCGTCAACCCGAACCCGTTCGCAGGACCGCCCGCGACCCAGTGACGCGAGGCTAGCGGGACCAGACCTCGGCGATCCACTTCTCGACCGCATCGCTGCGCGACGGAAGTATCGCCGAGAAGTTCTCGCAGCCGGTCGCGGTGACCGCGACGTCGTCTTCGATGCGCGCGCCGATGCCGCGCAGGGCCGGCGGCACCGTCTCGTCGTCGGGTTGGAAATAGAGTCCCGGCTCGACGGTGAGCACCATGCCTTCGCGCAGGCTACCGTAGCGGTAATTCTCCGCGCGCGCCCTCGCGCAGTCGTGCACGTCGATGCCGAGCATGTGGCTGACGTTATGCAGCGTATAGCGCCGGTAGAACTGCTTCTCCGGGTCGAGCGCCTCGTCGACCGAGCACGTCAGGACGCCTAGCTCGACCAACCCTTCGGCGAGCACCCGCATCGCGCGGCGGTTCGGTTCGAGGAAATCGTTGCCGGGAGCGACTGCGTCGATGGCCACGCGCTGGGCCTCGTACACGATGTCGTAGACGGCGCGCTGCTCGTGCGAGAATCGCCCGGAGAGCGGGAGCGTGCGGGTGACGTCGGCCGTGTAGAGCGAGTCGCCATCGACGCCGGCGTCGAGCAGCAGCATCGCGCTCTTGTCGAGCGCGCCGTCGTTGCGATTCCAATGCAGCGTGCAGGCGTGATGGCCGGAAGCCGCGATCGTGAGATACCCGACGTCGTTGGCCTCGGTCCGCGCGCGGCGCCAGAACGCCGCTTCGAACTCGCGCTCGGTGCGGGCGTAGGGGAAGCTCCGGATCACGTCTTCGAAACCGCGCTTGGTGATCTCGACGGCCTTGCGCAGCTCGGCCAGTTCGTAGTCGTCCTTGATCAGGCGCATCTCGGAGAGGCGGGTCGCCAGCTCCTGGTCGTGAGGCAGCGTGCGTGCGGGGTGTCCGCTGGTGCGCAGTTCCGCGAGGTACGCCTCGACCTCGCCCAGTCCGCGAGCCGCGTCGACGCCGTAATAGGCACGGCTCTCGTCGACGCCGCGATGGCGCCCGACCCAGAGCTCGCCGTGCACGCGATCGGTGAAGAAGGCCGCTTCGCCGCGGTTGTGAGCCGGGACGAAGAGCAGGCTGCGGTGACCGTTCCCGTCCGGTACGAGCACCAGCAGGCCGCCGGGCTCGCCGTCGCCCATCAGGTAGGCGAAGTCGCTCGATGGCCGGTAGCGGAAGTTGGTGTCGTTCGCGCGGACCTGCTCGCCGCCGGCCGGGATCACCAGATACTCGCCCGGAAAGGCGCGCGACAGGGCGTCGCGGCGGCCCCGCAGCCGGGCCTGTTGGGCATGGGCGCTGGTGGCCGGGGCGGCCGCGGCCCAGCCCGACGCCATGAACTCCACCAGCGCGGGCGGCGAATCGCTATCGTGGCTGGCGGCGGTGGTCTGACGATCGCGCGTATCCATAGGCGGACGCTTCGGCGCGGCGAATGGGAGTCCGCCATGCCGCGATCCCTTTCGATCTGTGCCGTTCTTGCGGCGCTCGCGCTCGCGAGCGCCGGCTCGCGCGCGGCCGATCTACAGACGCGTACGATCCTGGTCGTGAACGGGGGCAACGAGGCGATCTTCGCGCTGCGCCTGGGCCACGCGTCCACCGACCCGCCGGTCTGGGGCAACGATCTGCTGCCGTTCGACCGGGTGATCGACGTGAGCGAAGGCCGCGACGTCGCCGTCCCGGTCGACCCGGCCGCCTGCACGGCGGATCTCCAGGCGACCTACAAGGACGGCCACGCGATCGTGGTGCAGAGCGTCGATCTGTGCACCGCCGATCGCGTGGACTTCACCCACTAGCGGTCAGTGTGCGGCCAGGAACGCGTCGATCGCGTCCGAGGTCGCTTTCGGCTGGTCGTACATCGCGAAGTGGCGCGCGTTCGGGATCACCACCACGGATGCGTTCGGCGCGTTCTTGACGATGCCGGCGTAGAACGCTTGTTTGGCTGCGGCGGTCGGAAGATACTTGCCTTCCAGCGCGGCGTCGTAGGGCGCGAGCAGCAGGATCGGGAGCGTCGCCGCGACGAGTTGCGGGCGCAGATCCAACTCCATGTCTTCCTTGAACCATTGCCCCGCGGCTTTCGGATCGCTCTTGCCGGCGAGCGTGGCGATCGCGTCGACGTCGGCCGGCGCGGTGACGAGATACGGCATCGAGCCGGCCTTCTCGTACGCGGCGAACTGGGCTTGCGGGATCGCGGCCATCTTGGCGGCGGCCGCGTCGGCCATCGCGGCGATCTTGTCGGACGTGCTGAAGACGTCGGTCGGATAGATCGGCAGACCGTCGAGCGCGATCACGCCGCCCAACCGGTCGGCGTGCTGCGTCGCGAGCATGAAGCCGGTCGTGCCGCCCAGGCTGTGACCGATGACGATCGGTTTGGCGATGTGCTTTTGCGCGATCAGCGTCCAGATGTCGGCGGTCACGCGGGGGAAGAGCGGGGCGTCGACCGACGGCTGGCCATCGAATCCCGGCAGCGTCAGCGCGTAGATCGTGTAGTGCGGTGCGAGGCGCGCGATCTCGCCGCTCCACTCCCAGGGACCGCAGGTGAGGCCGGGGATGAAGATCAGCGATCGCGCGCCGCTCCCGAACTGTTGG
The DNA here is from genome assembly GCA_025451135.1 of Vulcanimicrobiia bacterium. Classification (GTDB taxonomy): domain Bacteria; phylum Vulcanimicrobiota; class Vulcanimicrobiia; order Vulcanimicrobiales; family Vulcanimicrobiaceae; genus JALYSX01. The sequence goes on from JANWKW010000088.1 coordinate 36,821, forward strand.
ACGTGGATCGAACCGACGTCGAAGGTCGCGGCCGCCGTCGGGAGCGGCGGCGGACCGGTTGCGAACGCGGGAGCGGCGGCGACGAGGGCGAGCAGCAGCGCGACGACCGCGCGACGTGCGAGGACCATGATGGACTCCTTGACGGTAGAGTGGTTGGTCTAGGTAGCGGACTCCGCGTCGAAGATCTCTTCGACCGGTTTTCCGAACAGTTTGCCGATCTTGAACGCGAGCGGAAGGCTGGGTGCGTATTTGCCGGCCTCGAGCGCGACGACGGTCTGGCGCGCGACGCCGAGCCGGTCGGCGACCTCGGCCTGCGACCAGTCGTGCTCGGCCCGCAGGACGCGGATGCGGTTGTTCACGTGCCGTAGTACCGCGAGACGATCAGGCGGCCGATCAGCCACGCGCCCATGAATGCCGCCCAGGTGAACCAGGCGGAGAGGTGCGGCAGCCCCGCGTTCTCGAGGAAACCGTAGGTCGCCGCCAGCAGGGCCGTGATCACGCCGGCCAGGCCGAGCGATTCGAGCAGCATGCGCCGCTCGAACTCGTCGGTGCGCCCGAAGTAGCGCAGCAGCGCGATGAAGACGAACACGACCGGGACGACGGGAGCCGCCGCCACCGCGAACTTGAGCGGTCCGGTGAGGCCGCCGCGATCGAGCAGCCAGATGGCCGGGACCAGGACGGCGACATAGGCACCCATGCAGAGGGCCATCTCCACGAGGTAGTTGCGGTTCGCGACGGCGGTCGGATTCGAGGACTTCATGGAGCCGAGTGTACGCTGTAGGCGTCTAAATGTCAAGTATAGGCGACATAAAGACATCTCCAAGCGTCATCTTGGATGAAAGTCATTTTCACTTTGGCGGCGAACCGGGTAGACTCGCGAAGCATCACACCCTCACAAACGACCATTCGAGAAAGAGAACCACGCATGTTGGCTCAAGTTGGAAAACCGGCTCCCGATTTCAAACTGCCGAGCACCAAAGGCGCGACCGGCGCGTCGGATCTCGGCAAAGAGCTTTCGCTCGCGGATTTCAAAGGGAAATGGTTGATCTTCTTCTTCTATCCGCTCGACTTCACGTTCGTCTGCCCGACCGAGATCACGGCGCTCTCCGACCGCCTGGATGAATTCACCGCGATCGGCGCCGAGATCGTCGGCGCGTCGACCGACTCGGTGCACAGCCATTGGGCGTGGCTGAACACGCCGAAGGAGAAGAACGGCATCGCCGGCACCAAGTATCCGCTGGCGGCGGACTTCACCAAAGAGACCGCTCGCGCGTACGGCGTGCTCGACGAAGCCAGCGGCGTCGCGCAGCGCGGTCTGTTCATCATCGATCCGGAAGGCGTCCTGAAGTACGCGGTCGTGACCGACGACAACGTCGGCCGCAGCGTCGACGAGACCATCCGCGTGCTCCAGGCGCTCCAGACCGGCGGCCTGTGCCCCGCGAACTGGAAGCCCGGCTCGGCCCTGCTGACGAAGGGATAAGAGGCGGCAGTGGGATTGCGCATGCGCGCGCCGCTTCCGACGCTCGAGGGCGTCGGAACGTGGCTCAACGGCGAGCCGTCGGTCGACGACCTGCGCGGCTCGCCGGTCGTCGTCTCGTTCTGGTCGCAGTCGTGCTACATCTGTCACGACACGGCCGAGCAGGTCAATGCGTGGCGCGACAAGTTCGCGGCGCAAGGCGTCGCGTTCGTCGCGGTCCATCAGCCGCGCTCGGAGGCCGAGCTCGACGTGGCGGCCGTCACGGCCGACGCGGTCGAGAACATGAAGCTCACGCAGCCGGTCGCGATCGACAACCAGCACGCCATCGTCGGCCGCTTCCAGAACGAGTACGTGCCGGCGTTCTACGTCTTCAATCGCAAACACGAACTCCGCCATTTCCAGGCCGGCGGAAAAGGCTTCGACCGTATCGAGAGCGCCATCGCGCGCGTCCTCGACGAACCCACGGACGATGAGACGCTCGACGCGGACGCCTCACCGACAGGAACGATGTGACATGCACAGACTGATCGCCACCCTTCTCGCCGCCGCCGTCATGCTCGGCGCCGGCCTTCCCGCCGTTCCGGCCCGCGCCGCAGGCCAGTATCCGATCAAGATCGAGACCAAGGGCGAACCCGCCTCGATCACCGCCTACGCGCCGGCCGATCAGGCGATCCGCATGACCGTCTACCTTCCGGCCAACACGACGAAGTCGTACGCGCTGGAGAACGCCGATCATTACGAGTTCCGCCTGACCATCTGCGGCAAGACGCACACGGCGCGGTGGAACCGCGGCGGTGGCGGCGTGATCGTCTCGATCAACGGCTGCTCCGGCTACTCGTTCACCATGCAGCGCTAGGCGTCGCTCGTCCGTGAATGCGCTCTCCTTCGAACGCTTCGGCGGACCCGAAGTCTTGCGGTACGGGCAGGTCCCCGATCCGCAGCCGGCCGGCGACGAGGTGCTCGTACGGACCGGCGCGATCGGTCTGAACTTCGCCGACGTCTACCGGCGGCGCGGGAACTACCATCTGGCCGGCGCGCCGCCGTACGTCGCCGGATACGAGGCGGCCGGCGCGATCGTCGGGACGGGCGAGCGCGTCGCGTTCGCCGACAGCCCGTTCGCGAACGCGGAACTGGTCGCGGTCCCGCGCGAGAAGCTGATCCCGCTCCCCGACGATATCTCTGACGAGACCGCCGCGGCGCTGCTCTTGCAGGGCCTGACCGCGTACTTCCTGACGCACGATAGCCACGCCGTGCGTGCCGGCGAACGCGTGCTGGTGCATGCTGCGGCGGGCGGCGTCGGGCTGCTGCTGGTGCAGATCGCCAAGCTGCTCGGCGCGTACGTCGTCGGGCTGGCGTCGTCGGAGCCCAAGCGCGCGGCGGTATTGGAGGCTGGTGCCGATCGCGCGCTCTCGTACGACGCGTGGCAGAGCGAACGCGACTTCGACGTGGTCTACGACGCTGTCGGTTCGACGCTCGGGGGGAGTCTGGCGGCCGCGCGAACCGGCGGCCGCGTGGTCTTCTACGGGATGGCCGGCGGCGACCCGAAACCGGTCGATCCGCGCGTGCTGATGGACCGCTCGCTCACGCTCACCGGCGGAGATCTGTGGAACGTGCTGCGCACCAGCGCCGACCGGGTGACGCGTGCCGAGGCGCTGTTCGGCTGGGTGCGCGAGGGTCGCTTGCGCGTGCGCGTGGCCGAACGCTTTCCGCTTTCGCGCGGCGCCGAGGCGCATCGCCTCCTCGAAAGCCGCGCCGCCATCGGGAAGATCCTGCTTGTTCCTTAGCGTGGCGGCGCTGGCCGCGCTGGCCGAACTGGCGTCGCCGAACGATGCGTATCGCGCGGCGCTGCAGACGATGCGATCGCTTCCGGTGCCGTCGTACGTCACGTATCGAGCGGACCTGGATCCCGGCGATGCGACCATCTCGCTCACGAATCTCTTGGACGGGCGTATCAAGCCGCGCATCGTCATCGGCGCCGGGCATTATCCCGGCTCGTCGTTCGACGCGACCTACCGCGCGAGCGACGGACTGGCCGCGATCGCCGTCGAGCCGGGCCGGCGTGCCTATACCAGCCTCGCCCTCTTCGACCCGACTTGGAACGGCGTCTCGCTTTGGCTACGGCGCGGACTGCTGGCGACGATCGACCGCCCGAACGCGACGCCCGAGCCGGACGCGAGCCCGACGCCCGCCAAGATGCCGGCGACCATCCTGACCGTCACCGCGTTCGATCCGAACGCGTATCGCGTCGAAGATGCGGGCGTCGGCTGGTGCGGGTCGGATCCCGGGCGCATGCTGCATCTGACCGCGACCCGCGACGTGCAGCGGCATCCGCTGCAGCGCATCCTGATCGACGCGATCGACGGGCGGGTCTGCCTCGCGCGATTCGCCGTGAGCGGCGGCGAGGGACAGGCGCAGTTCGACGGCTACGTCGAACTGCAGCTGGGTCTGGTGAACGGGTATCCGATGGTGACGGACGGCTACGTCGACGTCGAGGTGCGCGAGAGCGGCGAGCGCATCGGCTTCGCCCACGTCCGCTTCCACTATCGCGACGTCCATACGCCGGCCGAACTGGTCAGAAGTACCGCCCCCGATAAGGCGCGCGCCCGCTGACGACGGCGCGAACGGCTTGCGGCGCGTCGTCGCCGATCGTCTCGTTGAGGCTGTCCTGCCACGCCCACACGATCAGATCCCGCAATTCGCTCGCGCCGTAGGCCAAGCGTCCTTCTGCAAAGGCGCTGGACTCCGGCGACGCGTGCGCGAAGCCGCCCGCTTTCGCGATCCTGTAGAGCGGTTCGACCATCGCGTTCGAACCGGCGAGGTAGGTCTCTATGGAGGTCAGGACTTGCCGATCGCCGGCGAGTCGCGCGTCGTGCGGCACGTGGAGCGGGGCGAGACGCGTCGCAACTCCCGCTTCCGTGATGAAGCGCTCGACGAAGTCGGATTCGAAAAGGTCGTGGAAGTGCGGCGAGTTCGAGTAGCCGTTCGGATTGGGGTAGTCGCCCCAACCGTTGAAGTGCACCGTGATATGGAGCGGTTGGGAAGCGTCCGCCACGTAGTGCCCCCACACGCCGGCGTCGCGCAAGACGAGCGCCTCATCGACCCTCGCGGCCGCGCGCGCTTTCGCGCGCGTCGACGACGGACCGTGCGCCGCTTCGTAGTCGTCGACGCGCCAATAGGCGAAGTCCATGCGCAGCTGCTGCCAGCCCTCGAGGATGGAGTACGGCACGTATCCCATCTTGTACTGATCGGTCCCGTGCGCGCGTAGGGCCGTGTCGTATGCCTCGCGCGTCGGGGGTAACGCGCGGAGCGGAATCCCTCCGACCGTGTCGTCGCCTTTCAGGTCGAGATAATGTCCGGGATCGTAGGCCGCATCCCAGGCGATTCCCGCGCCCTTTTGCAGGTCGAGATAGGTTCCCAGGTTCGAGAGCTCGGCGATCGCTGCCGGCGTGCGCATAAAGGCCGGCACGCTCGCGGGCAGGGAGACGGCCGCAAGATGATTGATGATGGTGTGCCCTTTAAGCCCCCACGCGGACGCTGCAGAGACCGAGAACGCGAACGTCGCGATGAAAAGCGCGCTCGATAGGGTCGGGCGAAGGCGGTTGCTCATATGGCGCGTTGCCCCGCCTCGCAGCCCATCCCCTCTTGGGGGCGGCGAGCACGCTAATTGATGACAAAAGTCACTTTAGTGTGCCGAACGAATCGAGGGTCCGAACTCGACGAGCAGGGGCTCACTACATTTTCGGCCGAACGCCGCGAGCAACATCGCAATCTTGAGGAGCCCGGAAGATGAGAACCCTTTGCATCGCGCTCGTCGCGGCACTCGCACTCTGCCTCGGAAGCGTCACCGTCGCGCTCGCCGCGTCGTCGTCCATTTCCGGCACGGTCACCGACGAGACCGGCGCGCCGATCGCTGCGGCCACGGTCAGCATCAAAGGCGCTGCTCGTTACGGCGCCGTGACCGATGCAAAGGGAGGATTCAGCGTCGACGTCGCGCCCGGCTTGTACAGCATAGCCGTCACGAAGGCCGGCTTCGCGAGCGCGACGCAAGGCGACATCGTGGTCGTCGCCGGGCTGCCCGCCGTGCTCAGCGTGCGGATGGAACGCACCACCTTCTCGTCGCTGCACACGATCGCGACCGTACGCTCGGGTTCGGGCGCCGGGACGATCAATACGAGCGCCGCGTC
>JANWKW010000089.1 GCA_025451135.1 Vulcanimicrobiia bacterium
CGGCTGCTGGTCGACGAGTCGACGCTGACCGGCGAATCGCTGCCGGTCGAAAAGCGCGTCTCCGACGCGGCGTCGGCCGCGGTGCTGGCCGGCACCGTCGTCCGGTCCGGCCGCGGTATGGTTCGTGTCGAACGTACCGGCTCCGGGACGGAGTACGGGCGCATCGGACGCGCGCTCGGAACCATGCCGTCGCCGCGAACGCCGATCGAACGCTCCATCCGCCGAATCGTCGTCCAGGTCGGCTTCGGCGTCGTTCTGGCGTGCGCGGTCGTCGTCGCGATCGAACGCGCCCACGGCGATCCGTGGGGCGCGGCCATCATCGCCGGCGTCAGCCTCGCGATGGCCGCGATCCCCGAAGAACTGCCGATGGTCTACACGCTCTATCTCGCCCTGGGCGCATGGCGATTGGCGAAGGACAACGCGCTCGTCCGGCGCTTGGCGAGCGTCGAGACGCTTGGAGCGACGACGGTCATCTGCGTCGACAAGACGGGGACGCTCACGACCGGGAAGCTTTCGGTCGAAGCGGTGTTCGCGTCCGTCGGATGGTCCGAGGAGGACGTGCTGGCGCGGGCGGCCGCGGCTTCGGATCCTACGTCGGGCGACCCGCTCGATCGTGCGGTTCTGGCCGCGAGCGCGGGCCCCGAGCCGTCCTGGACGCTCGAATCGCGGATCCCGTTCGACCCGGAGCGACGCTACGCCGGGGCCGTATGGAAGGCTCCCGAGGCGCGCCTGTTGGTGGTGAAGGGCGCCTTCGAAACGCTGGCAGCGCGAGGCGCCCGCGACGACGGAGAGGCGGCCCGATTCTTGGAGGCCGCCGGTGGGCGCGGCGGCCGCGTGCTCGCGGTCGCCGAATCTGCGATCGGTACGGGCGACGAGGCGGCCGACGCGAGCGCCCGCTTGCGCCTCGTCGGACTGATCTCCCTGGCCGACAAGATCCGCGATTCCGCACGGGCCGCCGTCGCGACGTGCCGGAGCGCCGGGATACGCGTCGTCATGATGACGGGGGATCATCCGGCGACGGCCAGATCGATCGGCGCGGACGTCGGCCTCGACACCGGCCGCGTCGTCTCGGCCGACCGCGAGTTCGCGGAGTGGGACGATGCGGAACTGGGGAGGCAGATCGCGTCCATCGACATCTTCGCCCGCGTGCGTCCCGAGCAGAAGCTGCGCATCGTCCGCGCGCTGCACGCCCGCGGAGAAGTCGTCGCGATGACCGGCGACGGGACGAACGATGCGCTGGCGTTGCGCGAAGCCGACATCGGCGTCGCCATGGGCAAGGGCGGCACCGAGGTCGCGCGAGCCGCCGCCGCGCTGGTCCTTCTGGACGACGACATCACGACGATCGCGCGCGCCGTAGCCGACGGCAGACGGATATTCGATAACCTCACGCACGCGTTCTCGTATCTGAACGCGTTCCACGCCCCGTTGCTGTTGGGCGCATTCGTGCTGCCGCTCCTAGGGGCCCCGATCCTGCTCTTGCCGATACATCTGATCTGGCTGGAGCTGATCGTCCACCCGACCTCGGCGCTGGTCTTCGAGAACGATCCGCCGCATGCCGACATCATGGAGCGAGGGCCGCGCGATCCGTCCCGCGCGCTGTTGGGACGGCCGGAGTGGATGCGCGCGCTGTCGCTCGGCGGGGCGCTCGCGGCCGCGGTCGTCGCGATCTATCTCCTCTCGCTGCGCTACGGGATGCCCGAGGACGCGGCGCGCACGATCGCGATGATCGCGATGCTCTCCGGGCAGATCATGCTGGTCTTCGTCGAGCGAGCGGCGGAGCGGCCGATCTGGAAGGTCGGCCTTTCGAACAATCCGGCGATCTTTCCGATCGTCGCCGGAACCGCCGGGACCATCGGCGCGGCGGTTCTGTGGCCGCCGCTCGCGCTGGCGCTTCATCTCTCACCGATTCCGCCGTCGCTTGCGGTGCTGGCCGTCGCGGTCGGCTGCGGGTCGGTCCTCTGGACGCAGCCGTTCATCGCGCTGCGAGAGCGCCGATAGATGCAGGCTAGAAGGGACGTGTCGATCCTCGCCGTCGCCGCCGCCCTGGGACTCGCATGGGCCGCGCGGGAAGTGATCCCGCTGATCGTCTTGTCGATCGTCTACGCCATCGCGACGTGGCCGCTGGTGGCGCGACTCTCGAGGCGGCTCCCTCGCGGATTCGCGGTGGTCGTCGTCCATGCCGGACTCGTGATCGCGGTCCTGGCGGCGTTCGTCTCGTTGTCGCCCTTCGTCTTCGTCCAGTGGCAAGGCCTGATCCAGGCCCTACCGGAGGCCGCACGCGTCGCTTTCGCCCAGATGCCGGCTCCGCTGCAGTCCTATCTCTCCGCGGAACTCCAGAACGTCGACCTGACGATCGCCGGTTGGTCGCACGAGGCGTTACAGACCGGTACGCACGTCCTGCGTTCGACCGCCGGCGCGTTGGGGGCGCTCGTCTTGGTGCCGGCTCTTGCCGGCTATCTCCAGCTGGATCTGCCTCGCTATGCGGCCCTCATCGATTCGTGGTCGCCGGAGATCGCTCGAACGCGGGCGAAGTCGGCCGGCGCCGCGATCACCACCGCCGTCGGCGGCTTTTTCCGGGGGCAACTCGTGGTGAGCGGCATCGTCGGCATCCTCGTGTACGCCGGCCTGTCCGTCCTCGGAATACCGCACGCGGGAATCATCGCGCTGTTCACGTCCGCCTTCGATCTGGTCCCGTACCTCGGCGGTCTGGCGGCGTTCGTCCCGTCCGTCCTGCTGGCGCTCATCTCGGGCGGCGTCGGGAAGGTCGTGCTGGTCGTCGTGCTTCTCGTCGTCATCTTCGAGATCGAAGCACAGGTGCTCTCTCCGCAGATCATCGGGCGGCAGACGAGATTACCGGCGTCGGTGGTCATCGTCGCCCTGCTCGTCGGCTCGGCTCTATTCGGCATCGTCGGTCTGTATCTGGCGGTCCCGGTGGTGGCGGCCGGCGTCGCGGGAATCCGCGCCTTCGCGCGGAGTTCCTAGGGGGCGACGGTCACGGTGACGGTCGCGTTGTCTTTTCCGCTGTGGAACGTGATCGCGCACGAGCCCGCGCGCTGCGCCCGGAATTCGAAGCGCAGCTTCGAGCCGCGCTCCGTCTCCGACTTGACGGTTCGCTCGACGTGAAGGATGTCGGCATGCGACGGGGCGTACGAGAAGCAGTCCGATGGCGCGGCCGAGACGGTCATGCCCTTCGTCGAGGCGGACGCCTCGCCGCGCGCGCCGACGGCGAGGCTCAACCGAGCGGCACCGACCTCGACCGGCGCTGCGTGGGACGTCGCGGGGGCGAGTGCGACGCACGCGATCGCGAGAAAGGCGAGCTTGTTCACGCGGGTTCCTCACGGTTCGATAACGCTGATGTGGACGGATCCGCTCCGCCCCTTTGGTGAACGTTGCGAGCAGGCCGGCGGTTCCCTGCCCTAAGCCAGGACGTTCGCGAGCGCGCTCTCGATGGTGGGGTAGGCGAACGCGTAGCCGAGTTCTTGGGTGCGCTTGGGGATCACGCGCTGCCCGTTGAGCAGCGCGTCCGCGCCTTCGCCGAGCATCGCGCGCAGCGCAAACGTCGGGACCGGCAGAAACGTCGGGCGGTGGATCGCCTCGCCGAGGGCCTTGGTGAAGTCGGCGTTGGTGACCGGGTTGGGCGCCGTGGCGTTGAGGGCGCCCTCGGCGCCGTCGATCGCGAGCAGATAGATACCGACCACGTCGTCGATGTGGATCCACGAGAACCACTGCTTGCCGTTGCCGATGATCCCGCCCGCGCCCATCTTGAATGGCGGCAGGATCTTCGCCAGCGCCCCGCCGTCGCGTGCGAGCGCGATACCCGAGCGGACGCAGGCGACCCGCATGCCGAGGTCGTGGGCGTTGCGCGCGGTCGCTTCCCAGCGGGCGCACACGTCGGCTAGGAAATCCGAGCCGGGCCCGTCGCTCTCGGTGAACGTCGCATCGGCGCTGTAGCCGTAGTAGCCGGTCGCCGATGCGGAGACGTAGGCCCTCGGGATCCGGGTCTGCTTGGCGAGCGCGTCGAGGAAGCGCTGCGGCAGCACGGTGCGGCTTTCGAGGATCTCGCGCTTCACCTCGTCGCTCCACTTCTGCGCGATCGACGCGCCCGCCAGGTTGACGACGACGTCGCAACCGTCGGCCCGGGCCGCCGCCGCGTCGGGATCGTGGAGCGAGAGCGCGCGGACCTCGTCTCCGCGGGCTGCTAGCGCGGCGGCGAGGTGCCCTCCGACGAACCCGCTCGCGCCCAGGATGGCGACGATCATGCCGTCACCCGGTGGTCGCTGCCGACCAGCGCTTAGATCTCGGCGACCGACTTCGGGATCGCGGCGGTCAGATTGTCGTTGCCGCCGGCGGTCACCAGGATGTCGTCCTCGATGCGCACGCCGATGCCTTTGAAACGCTCGTCGACGTCGAGATCGCGCTGGACGTAGACGCCCGGTTCGACGGTGGTCACCATACCCGCTTGGAGCAGGCGCGGCGCGTCGTTCCCGTCGAGATAATTTCCGACGTCGTGCACGTCGAGACCCAGCCAATGGCCGGTGCCGTGCATGTAGAAGTCGCGATACGTCTCTTTCTCGATCGCTTCATCGACGCCGCCCTTGAGCAGGCCGAGATCGATCAGCCCTTCGGTGATGACCCGGACCGAGACTTCGTGGAAGGCGTTGCGGGCGGCGCCCGGCTTGACGCACGCGATCGACGCCTCTTGGGCGGCCAGCACGATGTCGTAGATGGCCCGCTGCTCAGCCGAGAACCGTCCATTGACCGGCCAGGTGCGGGTCACGTCGCAGGTATAGCAGTCGACCTCGGCGCCGCTGTCGACGAGCAGCAGGTCGCCGTCGCGCAGGACGTCGCGATTGGTGACGTAGTGCAGGATGGTCGCGTTCTCACCGCCGCCGACGATCGATTCGTAGGCGGGACACTGCGCCCCGGCGCGCGCGTACTCGACCTCGATCGCAGCCTCGATCTCGTACTCGTGGAGGCCGGGCCGGGTCGCGCGCATCGCGGCGACGTGCCCGCGGCGGGTGGCGTCGGCGGCGCGGCGCATGATCGCGATCTCGTCGGCGGACTTGAAGAGCCGCATCTCGTGGAGCAGGATGGCCGGATCGGCGAAGCGGGCCGGCGCGTGGCCGTCGCGGCGCGTCTTGGCACGGGCCGCCTCGAGCGCCGCGTGGATCGTGCGGTCGCGGCCTTCGTCGGCGCCGAAGGTATAGTGCAGCGCGTTCGCGCCGGCCAGATATTCGGGCAGCCGCTGCGCCAGTTCTTCGATCGGGAAGGCGGCGTCGATGCCGAGGGCGGCGGGCGCGGCGGCCGATCCGAGCCGGCGTCCGTTCCAGATCTCTTTGACCCGGTCGCGCTCGCGCAAGAACAGCACGCTGGTCTGCCCGGCGCGATGCGGGGCGAGCACGAGCAGCGCGTCCGGTTCGTCGAAGCCGGTCAGGTAGAAGAAGTCCGAGTTCTGGCGGAACGGGAACTCGGTGTCGTTGCTGCGGGTCAGCTGACGCGCGCCGGGGACGATCATCACGTCGCCCGGGATCGCGTCGAGGACGCGCCGGCGGCGGTCGCTATACGGTTGCATGAACGGGTCCTTCGAGATGCCCGCTTCGCGGGCCCTGGAGGATCAGCGCAGCCTGGCCGCAGCGGCGTCGATCGCGGCCGGCGCCCCGGCAAGGTCCGGAAAGGCGACCGCCGCATAGCCGTCGCGCGCGTAGAGCACCCGGTCGAGCGCCCGGGCGGCCGCCAGCGCGTCGGCGTTGCGAAGCGGGTCCGGGTGGGCGTCGAAGGCGGCCGCGACCGGTGCGAACCGGTCGACGGCCTGCGAGGCGGCCGCCACCTGTGCGGCATTATGCGGGGTCGCGATGGCCTTCAGATCGGCCCGCATAGCGGTCGCGTAGTCGCCGAAATCGTACGGCAGCACCGGCGCGTCCGCGTAGCGAAGCGCGAGGAGCGCGAGCAGTTGTGCGACCGCGCGATGGTTCACGAATCCGGTGTCGGCGAAGCGCCTGGCGTACTGCAGATCGTCGAAGCCGGAGTGATAGACGCCGAACGCACCGCCGAAGCCCACTTCGAGCGTCGGGACACCGAGGTCGTAGAGGAAGCTCTCGTGGTCGGAGCCGCCGCCCGGCGATGCGATCCGCACGCCCCGCGGCTGCGCCAGCCAGCGATCGTAGATGGTCTGACGTTCGGTATGCGGATCGCGCACGCGTTTCGTCGCCGCGATCACCGCGTTCGCGAGCGCGCCGGCAGCCGAGGCGCCGAACGTCTGACCGGTCGTGCCTTCGTCCGTGTTGAGGTAGGCGACGGCGCCTTGACGCAGCTCGTCCTGATGCACGCGTACGTACGTGCTCGAGCCGGCCTCGCCGATCTCTTCTCCGTCGAAGCCGACGATGGTGATGGTGCGCTGCGGCTGCCAGCCGCTGCGATGCAGGTAGCCGAGCGCGCGCGCGACCTCGATCAGGATCGACGTCCCCGAACCGTTGTCGGTGACGCCGTAGACCCAGGCGTCGCGGTGCGCGCCGAGCACGACCGACTGCGTAGGATCGACGCCCGGGATGCTGCCGACCACGTTCCAGAGCGTTTCGACCCGGCGATCGAGATAGACGTCCAGCCGCACGTCCGCGGCGCTCGCGCCGCCGTGCATGGTGGCGAGGATCTGACGGGCGTTGAGCGCGCTGATGGGCAGGACCGGGATCGCCAGTCGCGGTGTGCCCAGCGAGCCGCGCTGTACGGCGCCGAGCGGACGGTTCGGGCCGTCCGGATA
>JANWKW010000090.1 GCA_025451135.1 Vulcanimicrobiia bacterium
ATATGTTCGGGGAGCAGCGGCTCTCGCAGCAGCGGATTATCGAGCAGGTAGATCTGCCCGGCGGAGAGGTAGTTGGCGGCGCGCCAGTAGGCGTCGATCGATCCGGCTTCCGCGTCCACGTCAGAAGACGACCAGCGGCTTGATCACGCAGTCGCTCTTGGCATCCATCATCGCGAACGCGTCGGCCATCTCCTCGAATCCGAAGCGGTGCGTGGTCAACGGCGTCGGATCGATGCGGTCGCCCTCGATCAACCGGAGCAGCCGCCCCAGTCGCAGGCGCCCGCCGGGGCAGAGCGCGGTGCGGATCGTCTTCTCGGCCATGCCGACACCCCAGGCCTCGCGCGGGATGCGCACGTACTCGCCCTTGCCGTGATAGCCCACGTTGGAGATGGTGCCGCCGGCGCGCGTCGCGCGGATGCAGTTGCCGAAGGCGTCGTCGTCGCCGAGCGCCTCGATCGCGCAATCCACGCCGCCGGTGAGCGCGAGGATCTTGGCGACCGGATCTTCCAGGCGTATGTCGATGGTGACGTCCGCGCCGAAATGGCGGGCGAGTTCGAGCCGTTCGGGATCCGCATCCACCGCCACGATGAGGCCCGCGCCGAGCATCCGCGCACCGGCGACCGCCATCTGACCCACCGGTCCGACGGCGAACACCGCGACCGTGCCGCCGATCGGGATGGCGCCGTTCTCGGCGGCGGCGAATCCGGTCGACATCATGTCCGAGCAGTAGACGGCGGCCTCGCTCGCGACGTCGGCCGGGATGTGCGCCATGTTGGCGTCGGCCTCGTTCACGTGGAAATACTCGGCGAAGACCCCGTCCTTGACGTTGGCGAATTTCCATCCGCCGAGCGGCTGGCCCGACTGCGACGGGTGGCCCGCTTGCGAGGCGAGATCGCCCCAGTCCGGCGTGATCGCGCCGACCACCACCCGGTCGCCGACCCCGAAGTGGGTGATGTCGGAGCCGACCGCGCTCACGATCCCGACCGCCTCGTGACCGAGCGTCAGGTTCGAACGGTCGCCGATCGCACCGCGCACGGTATGCGTGTCCGACGTGCAGATCAGGGCGTGAGTCGTCTTGATCACGGCATCCCGCGGACCCGGCAACGGCACGGACTTCTCGGCGAACCCGGTCTTTCCGATCCCCTCCATCACGAACGCGCGCACGGTCACGCGCCGCCTTCCGGAAAGACGCGCTCGTTCGGAAGATACTGCGTCGCGTCGTGCCGCCGGCTTGCAGACTCGCGGAAGATGAGGACCGGGATGTTCGACGTGCGCAGCACGCCCTCGGCGACGCTGCCGAGGACCAGGCGCGGGACGCCGCTGCGGCCGTGACTGCCCATCGCGATGAGATCCGCGCCCGCATCTTCGGCGAACGCGCCGATGGCCGCGACCGGAACTCCGTGAAGGATCCACGCTTCCGCGCTCGGCCCGACATCGGCGATCTCGGAGAGCGCCCGGCGGAGCGCCGTGCGGGCCTCGTCCGCCAAGATCTGCAGCCACGCGCCGACGACGTCCTGGGAGGCCGCGGCGAGCGTGGAGATCGTGCGAAGATCGTCGCTGACGTAGCAGAGTGTCAGACGGGCATCGAGCCGGCGCGCCAGGTCGGCGGCTCGTCTGCAGGCGTGCAACGCACAGTCCGACCCGTCGACGGGCACGAGGATGTGCGCGATCGGGCGGTCGGCCGGGCGTTGCACGGGGCTCACGCCGGCCTAGTAGACCACGAGCCGGTTATCGACGGCGGTCACGCCGGGTACCGACCAGGCCGCTCGAGCGGACTCGGCGCGCTCGAACCAGTTGCGGACGTTGCCCGTCAGGGTGACCTTCGAACCGTCGGCGTGGACGTCGATGCCGGACGCGTCCAGCAGGGCGTCACGCTCGAACACCGTCTCGATCTTGCTGAGGATCTCGGTCGCGCCGACCGGCGGTTTGATCGCGATCTGGTTGAGCAGACTGCGGACGCCCCTGATGCGGCGCACCGCGGCGCCCGCGTTGTAGCGCTGGTAGTACCACGGAACCGTGCCTTCGAGGGTCACGTGGCCTTCGTGCACGGTGGCTTGGATGGTCGTCGGCAGGGTCACGTCCCAAGCCAGCGAGTCGACGATCGCGCGCGCGATATCCGCATCGTCGCGCCGGTGCTCCGAGACGAGATCCACCTCGAGGCGCTCGACGATCGCCTTGACGCCCTTCACGCGTTTGGCCGCGTCTTCGGCCGCCCATTTCTCGAAGAAGTTGGGGACGGTTCCGGTGAGCGTCACGACGCCGCCTTCGGCGGTGACGGCGATGCGTTCCGACGTGATGCTCGGATCGACGTCGAGTTCGGTGAGGACCTCGTCGCGAAGCGCTTCGTTGGTGAGATGCATTGTGGTCGACATGATGTTCTGCCTTTCGGGTTTCTTCGGTTGGGGAAACGCCTTACTGCGGCGGCGGAGCCGGATTGCGCCAGCTGCTTCCGTCCGCATATCTCACGTGCAGCACGATGCAGGCCGGGAAACTGGTCCGCAGCGGAAAGATCTCCGGACTGACCACGAACTCGTGCCGGATCGCGACGCCGGGCGAGAACGTGCCGACGTCTTTCGCCGTGGCCACCAGCGAGCCGCGCACGACCAGACCGAAGTCGACCTCGGTCGCCGCGAGGGCCGCCTGGTTCGTATAGTCCACCGCGAGAAAGCCGTCGGTGAGACGGAACGTCGCGCTGCTCCGCCACACGCCGTACGGGTCGATCCACGGATGGGCTTGGGCCAGCGTGTAGTGGCGGTGCGCCGAACAGGACGATACCAGGATCCGGGAATGGGGCGTCTGCATCGTCGTCGCGGAGGATCCGGCGACCCACGTCGCGGCCAGGATCGCGGCATAGTAGACGGAACGCGAAATCTGAAAACGCATGCGGTTGCTCCTCTCCCGTAAGGATAGCGACGCCGTATCTAGAGACGGGGAAGAATCGGCGAAGGCCGCTTCCTCAGGCTATGCGGCGCGGGTGCTAGGATGGACGCGCGGCTCCAACCCGTCGAAAAGGAAGAGAGGCACCGGTATGTCTACGCTAGTCGCGCCCGCCGAGTTGGTCGAACTGCTCGGGCATTACGGCATCAAGGCGCCGGTCGGACGGGTCGAAGGCGGGCAGATCGCCGACATCTACGGCTTCGTCGACCGAGGCGGGGCCAAAGCGATCGCGATCGCGCACGGCGCCAAGCGGGTCGAGCGGGCCTGTCCGCTCGACGAGAAGACCGTCGCGGCCATGGTCGAGGAGGTCTTCGGCAGCACCGCCTATCGCGATGCCAGTTTCGAGCGGCTGATCGCGCATCTGCTGGAGCGGGCGTCGCACTTGTACGAGAGCGTCGGCATCGACTCGTTCCGGCTCGAGTCGATCCACTTGCATCCGACCGGCTACGACATCGCGCGGGCGCTCGCGTTCCGGACGGGAACGCTCCATCTCGGACGGCCCAAGGAGAAGCGCGAGATCGTCTTCCACTCGAGCTTCCCGCACGATCCGAACCGGCGTTAGAGTGTTCGCATAGCAGGACTGCCCCAGGGCGCGCTTGGAGTTCGGGCGAAGGCGTGATCGTGGACGCAAGGACGGGGATCTTGCACGAGGCGCGGATGTTCCGCGCACTGCTGGAGTTCGCGCCGGACGCGATGATCATCGTCGACGCGAAGGGCGCCATCGTCGTGGTCAACGCGCAGGCGGAGAAGCTGTTCGGCTACGCCCGCGAGGAGCTGCTCGGCCGGACCATCGAGATGCTCGTTCCCGAGCAGTTTCGCCCCCGTCACCCGGCCCACCGCGACGCCTTCTTCGCTGCGCCGCGGGTGCGGCCGATGGGCGCCGATCTGGAGTTGCGAGGCCGGCGCAAGGACGGATCCGAGTTCCCGGTCGAGATCAGCCTGGGCCCGATCGAGACGGAGGAAGGCACCTTCGGGGCCAGCGCCATCCGCGACAGCTCCGATCGGCAGCGCGTGCAGGCGACGCTCGAACAGAAGAACGCCGAACTCGAAGACCTCAATCGCGCGAAGGACCGTTTCGTCGCGAGCATGAGCCACGAACTGCGCACGCCGCTCAACGCCGTCATCGGATTCACCGGAACGCTCCTGATGGAGCTTCCCGGCCCGCTCACCCAGGAACAGGAACGGCAGCTCCAGATCGTCCAGTCGAGCGCCCGTCATCTGCTCTCGCTCATCAACGACATCCTCGACCTTGCCAAGATCGAATCCGGGAAAGCCGACCTCAACCTCGAGACGATCGCGCTCGCGCCGATCGTCCGCGAGGTCGCGACGACCCTTCGTCCGCTCGCGGAGGAGAAAGGCCTGGTGCTCGACGTCGTACTCCCGGCCGCCGAGATCGAGATACGGAGCGACGGCCGCGCCGTCCGTCAGATCCTGATCAACTTCGCGAGCAATGCGGTCAAATACACGGAGCGAGGCTCGGTGCGTATAGAACTGGCGCGCGGAACGGTCGGCGGAGCGACCATCCGGGTGGTCGACACCGGCGTGGGCATCGGCGAGGAGGACATCCCGCGCCTGTTCGCCGCGTTCGCCCAGCTGGACACGACGAACACCCGGCGGGTCGAAGGCGCCGGACTCGGGCTGCATCTCAGCCGCCGGCTCGCCGACCTGCTCGATGCCGATATCCGCATCCAGAGCGAACGGGGATCGGGAAGCACGTTCACGCTGGTGCTGCCGGGCGGATCGTGAACCCGCGCATCCTGGTCGTCGACGATAACCCGGCGAACCTCGATCTGGTCCTGTACCTGGTCCGCTCGTTCGGCTACGAGGCGGACGGCGCGCGCGACGGCCTGGACGGCTGGGCCTCCGCATCCACGGAAGCGTACGACCTGATCCTGACCGATATCCTGATGCCCGGGATCGACGGGTACGAGTTCGCCCGCCGGCTCGCCGGATTGCCGAAGCGGCCCCGCGTGATCGCCTACACCGCGCTCGCGATGTCCGGCGACCGCGACCGGATGCTGGCGGCCGGTTTCGACGACTATCTCTCCAAGCCGATCGAGCCGATGGAGTTCCGGCGGTTCATCGAGGACGCGCTTGGCCACCATCCTGATCGTTGACGACGAGCCGCTCAACCGGCTGCTGCTCGCGACCGTCCTCCGGCCGCTCGGCCACGAGATCGTCGAGGCCGTCGACGGCGCGCAGGGACTGCAGGCCGTCGTCGAGCGTTCGCCCGATCTGGTGATCGTGGATCTCGCGATGCCCGGGACGGGAGGCGCCGGATTTCTCAAGTCGCTTCGGAACGAGCTTCGGAACGACGTCGCGGTCGTGCTCTACACGGCCACCCGGGAGGATGCGGCGATGCGCGATTTCGTCGCGTTGTTCTCTATCCGCGCCGTCCTAGAGAAACCTTCGGAGCCTGCGGCGATCGTCCGCATCGTAACGGCGGCACTGGGCGGCTAGGACCGCCCGAAGTTCTCGAGCGCGGCGCCGGCCGCCGCCAGCGCGTCGCGCATGCCGGCCAGGCGCTCTTTGGTCGGTTCCAGGACGCCGTCGATGACGCCCTCGAGATTGGCCTGCACGATCGTCAGCGCGTTGCCGATCTCGTGGCGCAGATCCGCGGTCGAGCGTCTGCGCGCCTCGTCGCGATGGTCGAGATCCGCGATCACGCCCGCGAGGCGCGTCGCCACCGGATCGTCGACGTGCAGCAAGGCCGCCTTGGCGCCCGCCCAGTCGCGCGCCGTCGCCAGGTCCAATGCGCGGAGCAGCTCGGCGTTCACCGTTCCCGCGCCCGCATCTTGTAGCCGACGCCGTAGACGGTGTAGAGATACTCCGGATTCTCGGGGTCGGGTTCGATCTTCTTGCGCAGATTATTGATGTGGCGGTCGAGCGTGCGCTCGAAGATCGATCCGTCGTCGTGGAGCGCGTCGAGCAGCGCCGCGCGGCTGAACGCCTGCCCGGGATTCTCCGCGAGGACGCGCAGGATCCGGAACTCGGTCGCGGTCACGCCCGCATCGCGGCCGCTCACGCGCACTTCGTGCGCGTCGACGTCGACTTCGAGGTCCTTGATGACGATCGCGTTGCCCGCGCGCCGCGGCGCGCCGGCTGCGACCTCGGCACGGCGCATGACCGCGCGGACGCGCGCCACCACCTCGCGCGGCGAGAACGGCTTGGTGACGTAGTCGTCGGCGCCGAGCTCGAGCCCGACGATCCGGTCGACCTCCTCGGCGCGCGCGGTCAGCATGATCGCGGGCGTCCGGCGCCCGTCGCTCTGCGTCGCGCGCAGGATATCCAGCCCGCTGCCGTCCGGCAGCGTGATGTCGAGCAGCATCAGATCGGGCTCGACGCGCCGGAAGGTCTCCAGCGCGGCCGCCAGCGTTCCGGCGACCGACACCTCGAAGCCTTCGCGCTCCAGGTAGGCGCGCAGGGCGTCGACGATCTCCGGTTCGTCGTCCACGACCAGCACGCGCTTGAGACGATTGTCCGTCACCATGTCCTCATGCCCGGAGCGAGAAAACCGGGATGGCGGAGCAGTTCGCCCAAGGGTCCGGAATACGCTGCCACCGCCAGCAGCAACGCGACCGCGCCCCAGCGGAACAGATGTTCGAAGATGGGCGGCGAAGGTTCGCCGCCGGGAGCGGCCTCGGCGAACGCGACGTGCATGTCCTCGCTCTTATCGTTGGCCAACAGCGTCCCGATCGCGACCAGCGCGAAGATCGCGATGCTGATCGTGAGCAGCAGACCGCCGGCGGCGGCCGCGATCATGTAGGGCTGCCACGCCGCCGCCACGTGCGAGCCCGCGTACGCGACCTCGGCCGTGCGCCGCGGCGCCCCGAGCAGGCCGGCGAAGTGCATCGAGAACGACATCAGCACCATCCCGACGAACCACGTCTGTACCTGGAGCAGCGCCAGGCCGGGCGTCCACAGCGCGCGGCCGGTCAGCTTGGGGATCAGCCAGTACGACGCGCCGAGGAACGTCAGCGCGACCGGACCGCCGACCGTGATGTGGAAGTGGCCGACGATCCAGATGGTGTTGTGGACGACGGAGTCCATCTCGTACGACGCGTTGATCAGCCCGCCGAAGCCGCCGGCGATGAAGAGCAGCATCCCGTAGGCCGCGCCCGCGAAGACCGGGTCGCGCCACGGCAGGCCGCCGACGATCGCGACCAGGCCGCGCCGGCCCTGCGCGCGCGCCGCGATCTCGAAGGTCGCGAAGATCGCGAAGGCGGTCAGAAACGACGGGATCGCGACGCCGTACGTCATGATCGTATGCAGCAGCTTCCACGTCGTCGAGATCCCGGGTTCCATGAACTCGTGATGGATGCCGACCGGGGTCGAGAGCAGCAGCAGCATGATGAAGGTCAGGCGCGTCAGACCGTCGCTGAAGACCTTGCCGCCGAAACGCGTCGGGATGACCGTGTACCAGATCACGTAGGCGCCCATGATCCAGAAGTACACCAGCGGATGGCCGAAGTACCAGAAGAACATCCGGGTCAGCATGACGTTGATGCCGCTCGTCCAGCCGAGCGACCACGGTAGGAGCAGGCCCATCTCCGCGACGACGCCGAGCGTCGCGACCCACCACATCACGAACGTGGCGGCGATCGTGAAGAGCGCGAGCGGCAGCCGGGGCGCGCCGGTGGTGCGCTTGAAGAAGACGACGTTCTCGAAGACCTCGAAGGCGACCACCCACGTCCCGAGCACCAGCAGCGTCGCACCGATGTAGAAGAACGGGCTCGCCTTGAGGGGCGCGTAGAACGTGTAGAGCACGGTCGCGTTCCCCGCGAGCACCTCGTAGGCGGCCATCAGCGTTCCGGCCAGCATCGTGCCCCAGCCGAGCCAGCCGACGAACAGCCGGCGGGCGCGCGGGACCTGACGGTAGGCCACGAACAGCGCGAGTCCGGTGATGAAGAACGTGGTGAAGACCAGCGCCATCAGGATGCCGTGCAGCGTCAGGACGCGGTAGTAGTCGAACGTCGACGGCAGCGATATCGCCGATGCGCGCGAGTAGGCCTGCAGCAGGCCGAAGACGGCGCCGACCACGATCGCGGCGGTGGCGGTGTAGACGTGCGCGAGGACCAGGCGGTTCTCGGCTCGCATCTGTCGCTCTTCGCGGACCATCAGCGCACCTCGAGCGATCCGAACATCGTCTGATGTTCGATGCCGCAGTACTCGTTGCAGACCAGCAGATACGTCCCGGGCGTCCGGAACGTGTGGGTCGCCGAGTTGACCCAGCCGGGGATGACCATCATGTTGACCGCCGTATGTGCGATGTTGAAGCCGTGCACGACGTCGGGACTGGTGACGTAGAACGTCACCGTGCTGCCGAGCGGCACGCGCAGGATGTTGGGCGAGAACGCGAAGATGCGGGCCACGTAGTAGGCCTCGTACCGGCCGTTTCCGAGGCTGCGCAACCCGGGCCGCTCGAACGGCGGAGTCGAGGCCACCTTGGTCGGATCGATCTGCATCATGTCGCTGGGCGGATTCATGTTGTCGGCGAACGCCGCCACCAGGACGATCGTGAGGAACACCAGCAGCATCCCGATTCCGAAGGTCATCCAGATGCGCTCGTAGCGATGGACGTGCATCAGAATCGGGCCCGCAGGAGAGCGAACATGAGGAGCCAGCCGACGAAGAACAGGGCGCCCATCGTCAGCACGAAGGCGAGCGTCGTGGGCAGCGGCTCGTCGCCCGAGTCGGAACGTGCCAAAACGTGATCCTTTCGGAAGGGTCGGGCGAGGCGGAAAGGCCTCGCTGGCGTCACGCTATCAGCCCGCTGTCCTCGGGCGGTGAAGAACTCGGGAACGGACGTTCGCCGGACCTTCTCGATCCGGGACCGCGGTTCTCAGCGGGTTCGTCGCGGTGGCCTATCGTTAGCCCATGCTCGTACGAACGCTGGTGGCGATCGCCGCGGTCGCCCTTCTCGCGGCGGCCGGGGCCGGCATCGCCTCTCCCGTCTCGACGGCCCGGTCGAACGTCTCGGCCGCGCGCGGCAGATATCTCGTGACGATCGGCGCCTGCAACGACTGTCACTCTCCCGGATGGCGCGAGTCGGACGGGGCGTTGCCGGTCGAGAAGTGGCTGGTCGGGAGTTCGATCGGTCTGCGCGAGGCGTGGGGGACGTCGTATCCCGCTAACTTGCGCGTCCTGTTCTCGCGCATCACCGAGGATCAATGGCTCTTCGAGGTGCGGACCCGCGGCGGACGGATGCAGTGGCACGACCTGCGCGTTCTCACGACCGACGACCGCCGTTCGATCTACCGCTTCGTCCACGGACTCGGCCCGAAGGGCGCGCTGACGCCCGACGACCTGCCGCCGGACCGGGAGCCGCGGACGCCCTACATCGATCTCCGGTTGCGCACGCCCGCGCCGCGCGGATAGGAACCGCCGTGCCCGTCTTCAGCAAGCACCCCGAAGCGCATTTCACCGCGTCGGCTACCGTACGCGATATCGTCATCGGTATGTCGGATGGGCTGACGGTGCCTTTCGCGCTGGCCGCCGGTATCTCGGGTGCGATCGCGTCGTCGCATATCGTCGTCACCGCGGGCATCGCCGAGGTCGCGGCCGGCGCGATCGCGATGGCCTTGGGCGGCTATCTCGCGGCCCGGACCGACGCGGAACACTACCGCAGCGAGGAAGTGCGCGAGAACGACGAGGTCGAGCGCATCCCGGCCGCCGAGCGCGCCGAAGTGCGCGACATCTTCGCGTCGTACGGACTGGCGGGATCGGCGCTCGAGAGCGCCACCGAGGCGATCGCGTCCGATCGCGGCCGCTGGGTCGATTTCATGATGCGCTGGGAGCTCGGCTTGGAGCGGCCCGATCCGTCACGGGCGCTCAAGAGCGGCGCGACCATCGGCGCGTCCTACGTGATCGGCGGATTGATCCCGCTCTTCCCTTATATGGTGATCGCGGCGTCGTCGCGAGCCCTGCTCACGTCGGCGATCGTGACCATGCTCGCGCTCGCGATCTTCGGTGCGATAAAAGGCGCATTGACCGGCGGATCGGTATGGAAGTCGGCCGTGCAGACCGTCCTCATCGGCGGGATCGCCTCCGCCGTCGCGTTCTGGCTCGCGAAGATGGTGCAAGCTCTCTAGTTCTTCCTCATCTGTTCCGTATGGGCGCCCATACTGATGGCAAGAAATGAGGGACCACATGACCGTTCTACGTTCTTCCATCATCGCTCTCGTCGCATGCGCGATGGTCGCTTTCGGCGCCACGGCCGCGTCGGCCGCATCCGCGAACGCGCCGGTGACCATTACCGCCTCGAATTGGAAATTCGCGCCGGCCGAGATCACGGTGCACGTCGGACGGCCGGTCACGCTCGCCCTGAGGTCGACCGAGGGCGTCCACGGGCTCGCGTCCGCCGCTCTCGGGCTGGCCGCGACCACCATCGTACCCGGCCAGGTCAGGAGCGTCACCTTCACGCCGAAGAAGATCGGCACGTACCGGCTCCATTGCACGATACCGTGCGGCAGCGGACACGCGAAGATGATGCTCGTCATCCGCGTGGTGGCGTAGATGCGCGCTCCGAACGCCGCGCGGCGTTTTGCCACTGCGGCGCTCGCCGTCGCGGGGCTCGTGCTGGCGGGCGCGAGCGCGGCGTCGGCGATGCCGCCGTTCGCGGAAGCCTACGGGATCAAATGCTCGGTATGCCACACGCAGGTCCCCGCGCTCAACGCGTACGGACGGTACATCCAGCGCACCGGATATGGGACGCTCGACGCGCGCGCGATGCACCGTTCGACGCCGTTCTGGGTAGGCGAGACCGTCAACTATTCGCATAGCTCGCAGGACGGGAGTTCGTCCCGGACGGAGTTCGGGAACGTCGCCCTCCACGCCGCCGGCGCGCTCGACGCGAATACGACCTTTCATATCCAGCAATGGATCGTCCAGGACGGGATGGCCGGAGGCCTGGATACCGCGTGGATCACGTATAACAATCTGTTCCATCGCAGCGGGCACCTGTTCGTCGGGAAGATGCCGGGGACGACCGCATCGCCGTTGAGCCAATGGTTCGATATCGCGGCCTTCGGGACGCCCGAACTGACGGTCGGCGAGCATCTCTACCAGAACGACGGCAATCGTTGGGGATCCAAGTTCGCCTACGTGAAGAACGCGCTCGACGTGGAGGCGGGCTACTTCGCAGGCAGCGGCGACCTCGGCGATCTCGGCAAGTACTCGCCCGATATCGAGAAGACGTTCCAGTGGCGAGTGGCGCACGCCGATCCCCAGCAGCCGCTGGAATACGGGATCATGGGCGCGCGCGGATCGTTCCCGCTCGCCGAAGGCGGCTTCGACCAATATACGTCCCTGACGCCGTACGTCCAGCGGGACCCGGTCGGCGGTGCGCCCGGCATCTTCGCCATGTACCACATGGCCTACGACGGCAACGCCGGGCAGGACGCCTTCGGCGACCCGCTTGGAGCGGCGCGGGCGAACGCCGCGACCGTCGAACTCTACGAACCCCTCGGCGACAAAGGTTTGATCGCGTTCCGTAAGGAGTTCCAGAACGACGGCCTCGGGACGCGGTCGCAGACCGGCAACGTCGACCTCGCCTATGACGTCGCGCCCTTCCTGCACCTATATCTCGAAACGGCGATGGCGCAGAACGCTCCGCCGACCTTCAGCTACATGCTGTGGTGGACGTTGCCGCTGCAGAAGGTCCGGGCTCCCGACCGCGTTGCGGCGCCGGTCTCCGTGCCGGTCGCTGCGTCGACGCCCGAGACGACGCCCGAGACGACGTCCGAGCCGGCGTCGGCGGCGACCGCCAGGCCCGCGATCGACGTCGTCGCCTCGAACTGGAAGTTCGCGCCGAACGCCATCACGCTCGTCGCCGGGCAGACGACGCGGATCCATCTCACCAGCAGCAGCGGCGTTCACGGACTCCAATCGGCGGAGCTCGGTATTCCGCTCACCGTGATCGAACCGGGCAAGGGCGTCACGATCGACGTGACGCCGACGAAGCCGGGAACCTACGTGCTCCACTGCGCCATCCTCTGCGGCGCCGGCCACGAGAATATGATCCTCACGATCGTCGTCGCGACGCCGGAGGCTCACTAGTTCTTCCTCATCCGTTCCGTTTCGGCATTCATACTGATGGCAAGAAATGAGGGACCACATGACCTTTCTACGTTCTTCCATCATCGCTCTCATCGCTTGCGCGATGGTCGCTGTCGGCGCCATAGCCGCGTCGGCCGATCCGGTGACCATCACCGCCGCGAATTGGAAATTCGCGCCGACCGAGATCACGGTGCACGTCGGCCAGCCGGTCACGCTCGACCTGACCTCGACCGAAGGCGTCCACGGCCTCGCATCCGACGACCTCGGGTTGCCCGCGACGACCATCCTGCCCGGCCGCACCAAGAGCGTGACGTTCACGCCGAAGAAGGCGGGCACGTTCGTGCTTCACTGCACGATTCCGTGCGGGCCCGGACACGGTAAGATGACGCTGACCGTCCACGTCGTGGCGTAAGATGCGCGGACTTCGATTCGTCGGATTCGCGCTCGTCCTCGGGCTCGCACTGCGGCCCGGGGGCGCTTCTGCGCTGCCGTCGTTCGCGCAGGCGTATCACATCGATTGCAGCGCCTGTCATTCGATGGTCCCTGCGCTCAACGCGTACGGTCGCTACATCCAATCCACCCACCTGGGGGCGCTCGATCCGACCGTTCTAAAGGGATCGTTCCCGCTGGTCGTACGCGAATCGATCAGCTACCGGAGCACCGGCGGATTGAGCCGTCTGGCTCCCCAGGACAAGGCCACGTACGCGAACCTGTCGTTCACGATGGCCGGCGCGATCGGCAAGTACGTCACGTACCGATTGGAACAATCGGTCTACAGCAACAACATCAGCGGCGGCAGCCTGGGCCATACCTGGGTCTCGTACAACCGTCTGATGAACGGCTCGGGACATCTGATCGTCGGCAAGTTCGATCCGCCGGCACCCTCCGCGTTCAGCTATTGGGGCGACATGACGGGGTTCTCGAGCGCCACCATCGGCGTCGGGCAGCATTCCTACAACCTCGGTTCGCAGCGCTGGGGCGTCGGCTTCAACTACGTGCCGACCGACTACGCCAAGCATCCGTATAAGGTGGAGCTCGGCTGGGTCGGCAACAGCCCGTCGCTCTTCAACGCAAGCGCCTTCGACGCGGCCAACCCGTACGCACCGGGCGGCAAGGGCAGCGACCGCGCGTTCCAATACCAGCTCGCGTGGGCGCGGCCCGACAACCCGGTCGAAGTCGGCGTCTACGGCGCGCTCGGCACCTACATCCTCGCGAACGGCTATAAGGATCCGGTCGACCGGTACGGCGCGCTCGGATTCTACGCGCAACGCGATCCGGACCAGCGCTTCCCCGGGGTGATGGCGTTCTATCAACGGACGCACGACTCGAACGTCGGTCCGGGCAAGGCGTCGGAGCACCTCGTCCAAGCGGCGACCGCGTGGTCGTACGGGTTCGAGGTCGATCAGCCGTTCTTCGGCGGGAACGTCATGCTGGGCGTCCGCCCGGTCGAGTTCCTGGGCGGCCTTCAGGCGAGCAAGACCGGGTACGACGTCGCCGGCACGGCCCGCCCGCACTTCGGAGCGTTCGATCTGCTGATCCGCGACCCGAAGCTCTCGCCGTACCTCTGGCTGACGGCCGAATCGGCGGTCTCGGCCGCCTCGAACGCCTCGTTCGGGCAGCCGGTCTGGCGCGTCGGCATCAAGTGGGCGTCGCCGGTACGAGGGCCGATCAAGTAGTCTCGGTCCCATCGGGACCACCGTCCGCCTGCATCGGGGCCGAACATACGTTCGGCCCCGATGTTTTTGTGCGCGGTTGCCCTTTGTGACTTCCAAAAGACAAAGCTACTGGAGATCAGCAAATGGGCCATTTTGAACAGAACCCGCCGCTACGGCGTCTAGGAGTAGATGCTACCAGGTTTGAGGAATACAACACTCCAGCCTACCAGATACTAGGGGAGGAGCTCGTGAGCGTCCGCCAGGTACCTCCCAACCGGAGAAGCG
>JANWKW010000091.1 GCA_025451135.1 Vulcanimicrobiia bacterium
GAAGACCGCGAACTTCGCATCGACGGACGGCTGCACGAGATCGAGCACGTCGCCGAGACGGACGCCGCTCCACTTGCCGATCGCGCTCCAGCCTTCGACGCAATCGTGACGCGTGATCTGGGTCTGCTGGGCGATCGCCTGCAGCTGCGGTAACGTGAAGGCGTGCTTCCTGGCGACGGCGCCGTCGACCACCAGCCGGTACGACGCGAAGTGGCGCGCCACGTAGTCCTTGTAGCGCGCGTCGGACGGCGTATCCAGGCCGTTGACCCGGAACTGCGCGTCGATGTCGGCGTCGCGATACTCGCGCGCCATCCCGCGCGTCCCGATCACGAGATGATCCAAGCGCTCCGCCGCGCCGAGCGCGTCGTGGAAACCCTGGTTGCCGTTGAGGGCCGTGCCGATCGGCGAACACGCCGAGAGCGCCGCGCCGATGGAACTCGCGACGAAGAGCTTGCGGTTCACGCTTCGTTCCGTTCGTGCGGACTCGGCCGGTACCAGCCGGTGATCATCGAGCGCATCTGATTCGCGAAGCCTTGCGTCAGCACTTGGAAGACGTGCACGAAGACGAACCCGATCAGCACGCCCATCCCGACGAAGTGCCAGAGCCGGGCGAACTGGCGCCCGCCGAAGATCACGGTGAGGAACGGGAACATCGCGTCGACCCCCGGCGAGAGCGCGAGGCCGGTGACGACCACGAGCGGCGCCACGACGAAACCGATGACCGTATATGCGGCTTTCTGCAGCGGATTGTACCGGCCGTGCGGCGGCGGTTCGGCGCGCAGCTTCAGATAGTAGGCTTGCATCGGCCAGAGCTTCTTCAGGTCGCGCGGATGCAGCAGCATCTGCGCCAGGTGCCCCTTGAGCGCGGCCGAGATCACCCACGCGACCCAGCAGATCGCCGCGATCCATCCGAAGAACAGGTGCCAGCGTCGGCCGTCGGCCAGACTGTACGGCCCCGGAATCGTGATCCAGCCCGGGAAGGCCCGAGCCGTCCGGCCGCCCATGCCGTCGTCGGTCCAACCGAGCCAGCCCGTGGTCGTGAACGTCCGGCCGAAGATGGAGGTCGTGCCGACGCCCTCCCGAGGGGCGTCGATCGAGAGCACCCGGCGGGCGGGGTCGGATTTATCGGAAGCGTCGAGGTACGGGGCCGCGTTGAAGATCGCCAGGCCCGACGAGACCAGGACCAAGAACGCGACCACCCAGACCCAATGGGCCAGGCGCGTGACCAGGCTGTAGCGATGGACGGCCGGCTGCATCTTCCCCATCATAACGCAGCCCAGGCGCCAGCGGATGATGCTGCGAAAACCAGGTCTCGCTTATGTCGTCTTCATCGATTCGCGTCGACCGCCAGGCTGGGGTCGCCCGCGTCACGCTCGGCCGGCCCGAGGTCCGCAACGCCTTCAACGCCGAGGTCATCGCCGAACTCCATGCCGCCTTCGAGCAGATCGGGCGCGACGAGGGCGTCTACGCCGTCGTGCTGGCCGGCGACGGCAAGGTCTTCTGTGGCGGTGCCGACGTGAACTGGATGCGCGCCTCGCTGGACCTGCCGCACGACCGCAACGTCGAGGACGCCCGGGCGATGAGCGAGATGTTCCGCGCCATCGACCGCTGCCCGAAGCCGACCGTGGCGCGGATCCAGGGCGCGGCCTTGGGCGGCGGCGCCGGCCTGGCGGCCGTCTGCGACGTGGTTGTCGCGAGCGACGACGCCCTCTTCGGTTTCACCGAGACCAAGCTGGGCATCATACCCGCCGTGATCTCTCCGTTCGTGCTCGCCAAGATCGGCCCATCGCACGCCCGCGCGCTCTTCCTGACCGGCGAACGCTTCGACGCGCGCCGCGCGCACGCCATCGGACTCGTGCACCAGGTCGTCGCGGCCGACGAGCTCGATAGCGCGGTCGACCGGATCCTGGGCGAGCTGCGCACGGCCGGCCCGCAAGCGGTCGCGGCCGCGAAGCGGTTGATCGCCGATGTCGGGGCGCTCTCGTACGACGAGACGCGCGATCACACCGCGCACGCGATCGCGAAGCAGCGGACCGGCGCCGAGGGCCAAGAAGGTCTGCGCGCGTTCCTCGAGCGTCGCAGCGCCGGCTGGTCCAAGTGATCCGTCGCCTGCTGATCGCCAACCGCGGCGAGATCGCCGTCCGAATCGCGCGCGGCGCGAGCGAACGCGGCATCATGCCGCTGGGCATCTACTCCGAAGCCGATGCGGACGCGTATCATCTGCGCTTCATGGCCGAGTCCGCCTGCGTCGGGCCGGCCCCCACGACGCAGTCGTATCTCGATATCGAGGCCGTCATCGGCGCCGCCGTCACGCTGCGCGCGGACGCGATCCATCCCGGCTACGGTTTCCTCTCCGAACGCGCCGCGTTCGCGCGCGCGGTGCGCGACGCGGGCCTGATCTTCGTCGGTCCGTCGCCCGAGGCGATGGAGGCGATGGGCAGCAAGATCGAGGCCAAGCGCCGCGTTCGCGAGCACGACGTGCCGGTGGTGCCCGGCTACGACGGCGACGACCAGAGCCTCGCGCGGTTGCGCACCGAGGCCGAGCGGATCGGCTTCCCGCTGCTGATCAAGGCCAGCGCCGGTGGCGGCGGCCGCGGCATGCGCGTGGTCGACGACCTCGCGCGCTTCGACGAAGCGCTCGATGCCGCCAAGCGAGAAGCGAAAGCCGCGTTCGGCAGCGACGCGGTACTGCTCGAACGGTATCTGCGCGATCCGCGCCACATCGAGTTCCAGATCCTGGCCGACGCGCACGGCACGACCATCCATCTCGGCGAGCGCGAGTGTTCGATCCAGCGCCGCCACCAGAAGATCGTCGAAGAGGCGCCCTCGGTCGCGCTCACGCCGGAGCTGCGCGAGCGCATGGGCGCGGCGGCGGTGCGCGCGGCCCGTTCGGTCGACTACGTCAACGCCGGTACGGCGGAGTTCATGCTCGAGCCGGACGGCTCGTTCTACTTCCTGGAGATGAACACGCGTCTCCAGGTGGAGCATCCGGTCACCGAATTGGTGCACGGCGTCGACCTGGTCGCCTGGCAGCTGCGCATCGCCGACGGTGAGAAGCTCGACCTCGGGCAGGACGACGTGCGCCCGCGCGGCTGGGCCATCGAGACCCGCATCTATGCCGAAGATCCGGCCAACCACATGCTCCCGTCGACCGGGACGATCGCGACCTGGGCACCGCCGGAAGGGCCGGGCGTTCGGCTCGATTCGGGCGTCGAAGCCGGCAGCGAGGTCGGCGTCTACTACGACCCGATGCTCGCCAAACTGATCGTGTTCGGCAGCGACCGGGCCCAGGCGATCGCGCGTCTGCAGATCGCGCTCGACCAGTTCCTCGTCACCGGCGTCCGCACCAATCTTCCGCTGCTGCGCTGGATCGCGCGACACCCCGCCTACGCGGCCGGCGAGACGACCACCCAGTTCTTGCCGCGTCACCTCGACGAGGCGATCTTCCGCGATCGCCGGATCTCCGATGATGTGATCGGGAGCGCCGTGGGCGGATTGATCTCCAACGGCTGGGCGCCCTGGCGCGTCGGCGGGGTCGGCATCCCGATGCGGCTGGTCTTCGGCGACGAGATCGTCTCGCTGGTCGCCTCGCATGCCGGCGGCGATGCTTGGCAGATCTATCGCGACGGCGTCGACAACGGGGTCGTGCATCTTGCCCGCCATCGTCACGGGTTCCGAGCGCTCGCGCGCGAGGGGGACGGATTCGTGCTCGAGACGTTCACCACGCCGGTCCACTTCGCGTTCGCGCCGCCGCCGTCGGCCAGCGCCGCCGCCGGCGCGAGCGGAACTGCCGGAAATGGCCGCGTGGTCGCGCCGATGCCGGGGAAGATCGTCAAGGTCGCGGTCGCACAAGGCGAGGACGTCGCGCCGCGCGCCTTGCTCGTCGTGTTGGAGGCGATGAAGATGGAGCACCGGATCGAAGCCTCGGACGCCGCCACCGTCAAGGCCGTGCTCGTGCGCGAAGGGCAGATCGTCGCGAGCGGCGCGCCGCTGGTGGAACTGGCGTGAGCCGTCGGATCATGGTGATGGTCCCGGGCTACAACGAGCCGCCCGACCATTTCGACCTGCTCAAGGAGGGACGGCGCGGGATCCCCGGCCTCGAGTCGGCCGGCTTCACGTGCACCTCGTTCGCCGCGAAGGACGACCGGCTGCGCGATCGCATCGACCGCTTCGCTACCTTTCTCAAGGACGTCCGGTCGGCGCATCCCGCGAGCCCGATCACGCTCTTGGGCTATTCGCTCGGCGGACTGGTGGTGCGCGGCTATCTGCTCGCGTACCCGGACCGGGCCAAGGACATCGCCGAGACGATCGCGATCGCTCCGCCCAACTGGGGCGTCCTCGAAGGCTCGATCCCGAACCTCACGCGATCGCTACGGATCCCCCAAGATTCGCTCGAGGACATGAATCTGGATTCGGACTTCATGCGCTGGCTCAACGGGACCGGCGGCCGCTGGGCGGGCGACACGAAGAAGCCTCGCTGGGAGTTGGAATCGGAGCCGCGGATCGTGCCGCCGGGAAGCCGCTACCTGGTCATCATGGGCGTCATCCCGCGCCGCGGAAACGACAACGACGGGCTCGTCTGGCTCGACTCGGCGACCCTCGGCGGCCGCGTGCAGGCCACGCTGATCTCGGACCCGCACGCCAATCACATGAACATCATCGGGCACTTCGAGCCGGTCATCTTCCCGCTCAAGGGTTTCTGGAGAAACGACCGGATCTGGCCGCAGGTCGTGCGCGCCATCCTGGACTTCACCGGATGACGCTGCCGAAGCGCGTCAAACTGGTCGAGATGGGGCCGCGCGACGGCTTGCAGAACGAACGCGAGACGATCGCGACCGCCGACAAGATCGCCTACATCGATCTGCTCTCGCAGTCCGGTTTGGAATGGATCGAAGCCACCTCGTTCGTGAGTCCCAAGGCGATCCCGCAGCTCGCCGACGCGGCGGAGGTGTTCGCCGGCATCCGCAAAGCACCGGGCGTGCGCTATCCGGTTCTGGTTCCGAACCTCAAGGGCTACGCGCGGGCGCGCGAAGCGGGTGCGGATGCGATCGCGGTCTTCACCGCGGCCTCAGAGCACTTCACCAAACGCAACATCAACATGACCATCGGCGAATCGCTCGACGCGTTCCGCGGCGTGGTCGCGGCCGCCCAGGCGGACGACGTCTGGGTGCGCGGCTACGTCTCGACCGCGTTCGGCTCCCCGTTCGGCGACGCGGTCACGCCGCAGATGGTGGTCGACGTCTGTCAGGCGCTCGTAGAGATGGGCTGCGACGAGCTGTCGATCGGGGACACCATCGGCGTGGGCGTGCCGAGCCAGGTCGAAGAGCTGGTCCCGATGCTGGCGCGCGCGCTCCCGCTCGAGCAGGTCGCCATGCACTTCCACGATACGCGCGGGACGGCGCTCGCTAATCTCTACGCCGCCCTGCAGTGCGGCGTCGGCATCTTCGACAGCAGTGCCGGCGGACTGGGCGGCTGCCCCTACGCACCCGGAGCGACCGGCAACGTCGGCACCGAGGACGTGCTCTATCTCCTTGACGGCCTCGGCATCGAGACCGGCGTCGACATCGACAAGGTCCGCGCGGCGTCGCGCTTCATCGCATCGAAGCTCGGGCACGGCCTGACCAGCAAGACGTTCCAAGCGCTCGAAGCGGGAGACGCATGATGATCGTTCGCGCCGGGATCTTCTACGACGGCACGCTGGACGCGCCGCGGCGTGACGTCGATCTGGCGATCGAGGGCGAGCGGATCGCGGAGATCCGGCCGGCTTCCGGCGCGTGCGATCGCGAAGCGGCCTGCGTGACCCCGGGACTGGTGAATGCGCACGTCCATCTGGAGATGAGCGGCGAACCGGATACGATGGCGTTCTGCGCCACCTCGACGCAGAACCAGCGCCTGCTGCGCGCCGTCGAGAACGCGCGCAAGACGCTGCAGGCGGGGGTGACGACGGTGCGCGACGTCGGTTCGTCGCACGCGATCGCCCAGGACGTGAGCGACGCCGTCAACGCCGGCCGGATCCCGGGCCCCCGCATCAGCGCGGCCGGCTACGTGCTGTGCATGACGGGCGGGCACGGCCACTTCCTCGGACGCGAGGTCGACGGGCCGTGGGACGCGCGCAAGGCGGTGCGCGAACAGCTCAAGGCGGGCGCCGACTGCATCAAGACGATCGCGACCGGCGGCGTGCTCACCCGCGGCGCGGTCCCCGGCAACGCCCAACTGACCTACGACGAACTGGCGGCCGCGGTCGACGAAGCCCATCGGCACGGCATGCGGGTCGCGTCGCACGCGATCGGCACCGAAGGGATCAAGAACGCGCTGCGCGCCGGCGTCGATTCGATCGAGCACGGACACATGCTCGACGACGAAGCGCTCGCGCTGTTCGCATCGAGCGGCGCCTACATGACGCCGACCCTGGCCGCGCCGACCTGCATCCTCGCGCACA
>JANWKW010000092.1 GCA_025451135.1 Vulcanimicrobiia bacterium
CTGGTTTTTACTGGTGAGTTGGGTGGGTTTGCTGCGTTGCGTCGCATTCCCGCTGGGCGCGACGCTCGGGATTACAGGGGGCGTGGCGTTGGATTGCGGCGGTCCCTCGACTGCGCTTCGCTACGCTCGGGATGACAGGGGGGCGATGCGTTGGATTGTGGCGGTCCCTCGACTGCGCGCTTTGCGCTACGCTCGGGATGACAGGGGGCGATGCGTTGGATTGTGGCGGTCCCTCGACTGCGCTTCGCTACGCTCGGGATGACAGGGGGGGGGCGGGCGGGAGCGGCTCGGGGCGTTAGATCGCTCGTAGGGTGAACGGGACGGTGTCGAGCGTCGATCCGCCGGTGAACTGGAGCCAGAAGTCGTACGACTGCGCGCGCGGTGCGAGGACCTGCATCGCGAAGGCGCCGGGCACGTGTGCGTCCGGGGCGAGCGGCGGGGCGGCGAGCATCATGGCGTCGCCGCAGTCGTTCGAGGCCATCGCGAGCATGTCGTCGCTCATGCCGTGACCGTGCATGTACGCGAGGTCGCCGGTGCCGATGAAGACGCCGTGCGCGATCGCGCCGAGATACGGATGCAGATCGGTCGCGGGACGGCCGTGCTCGGTGATGGCGATGCGGATGGTCGCGATCTGCGCGGGCGCGACGGTGGTCGTGTCGAGGCGGATGGTGTAGGGGCCGGCGTGCGCGATGCCGGTGCGCGGATAGGTGGTGCGTGCGGCGGCGCGCCGCGCGGGCGCGAGGTCGAAGCGGAAGACCTGGCGGCCGAGCGCGTGCGGGTCGCCGTCGATGTAGACGTGGTAGGGCGCGCCCGCGACCAGCGGCGTGTCGATGGTGAAGTGACCGTCGGCGTGGAGCACCGGATGGATGTGGCGGAAATCGCGCAGATCGTCGGAGACCACGACGACGTGCAGCAGTTTGGTCATGTTGCGGTCGTAGGCGCGGACGGTCCGGCCGGAGGCGGTCTACCAGATGTCGAGGCGGGTGGCGCCGCGCGCGGCCGGCGTGGTGCGCAGATAGGCAGCGATCGGGCGCTCGCCCGTTATCAAGACGCCGTGGCCGGGGTAGGTGACGGCGGCCGAGAGGGCCAGGGCGGCGATCATCGCGGGGATGTTCGGCGGATAACGTCCCGTTCCGCCGGCGTTAAACTCACCTTAAGCGGTGGTATGCATGATGGACGTACCGTACCTATTCTTTGGAGAGGACCGCCATATGTCGCAGACCGACGATAATTCGCTGCCCGACGACCTGCCGCTCGACGACGTGGACATCGAAGGCGACGAGGACGAGGACGAAAAGGACGAGGCCGGCTCCAACAACCCCGACGACCTCGAGCCGGAAGGCGACCAATAAGGGCAGACCGTCCCCGGGAGCGAACGTTCCCGGGGATGACTCGCCGAATACTTCTCGCGAATCCGCGCGGCTTTTGTGCCGGCGTCGAACGCGCGATCCGGATCATCGAGGAACTCCTCGAGATCCACCCCGACGCCCCGCTGTACGTGCGCAAAGAGATCGTGCACAATCGCGACGTGGTCGAGAAGCTGCGCGCGCGCGGCGTCATCTTCGTGGAAGAGCTGGACGAGGTGCCCGAAGGGGCGCTGGTGGTGTTCAGCGCGCACGGCGTCGCCAAGGCGGTGCAGCGGCACGCGAAGGAGCGCAACCTGCGGGTGCTCGACGCGACCTGCCCGCTGGTCTCGAAGGTCCACGTGGAAGCGATGCGCTTCAATCGCGAAGGCTACTTCCTGCTGTTCATCGGCCACGACGGCCACGACGAAGTGGCCGGCACGCTCGGCCAGGTGAACGGCGGGATCGCACTGGTCGAGAGCATCGCGGATGCCGAGGCGGTCGCGCCGCCCGACCCGGAACGCGTGGCGCTGATCACGCAGACGACCT
Organism: Vulcanimicrobiia bacterium; assembly: GCA_025451135.1. Lineage (GTDB taxonomy): Bacteria > Vulcanimicrobiota > Vulcanimicrobiia > Vulcanimicrobiales > Vulcanimicrobiaceae > JALYSX01. Next base: position 1,893 of record JANWKW010000092.1, read on the forward strand.
TGAGCCTGGACGATACGCTCGCGATCGTGGACGTGCTCAAGCGGCGCTTCCCGGCGATGCGCGAACCGCAGCGCAGCGATATCTGCTACGCCACCCAGAACCGGCAGAACGCGGTGCACGGGCTGGCCGAACACGCCGACGTCGTGATCGTGGTCGGGTCGAGCAACAGTTCGAACTCGGTGCGGCTGATGGACTGTTCGCTGGATAAGGACACGCCGGCGTATCTGCTGGACGATCCGGCGATGCTCGACGCGGCCTGGTTCGAAGGCGCGGCGACCATCGGCGTGACGGCCGGCGCGTCGACGCCCGAGCAGTTGGTGCTGCGCGTGGTCGCGCGCATCAGCGAGTTGACCGGCGTCGAGACGGTCGAAGAGTTCGGCCAGCCGGAGCCGCCGATCGTGTTCCGTCTTCCGCGCGAGCTGGACCGGGCGGTCTAGCGCCGACGGGCGATCCACTGCAGGCGGAGAAGGGAAGCGACCGAACATCCCCCGGGATGTCTTGCAGCGCAGCGCTCGCACAACGGCGCGGGCGATAGTCCGATTCCAAACTCACCCGAAGCAGTCGCCGAGCTGCAGTCGCTCGCGCGGTGTTGGATCGCGATGGGCCGGGCCAGCAGCCTTCAAGAGATCTCGGCGGCGGCGCTGACGGGACTGACGGCACTCGCGCATACGCCGATCGCCTATACGGCGCGCTTGGAAGCCGGCGTATGGACGATTGTCGGACACGTCGGTCTGGACGGCGACGTGGCGGGCGTGGCCGTGCCGGAGGCGGAGGCGCCGCACTATGCGGCGTTGCGCGAGGGTCGGACGCTCTGTTATGAAGACGCCGCGTCGATGGGACCCGACCTGGCCGCGCGGCTCGACGCCGTCGGCTTGCGCGCGCTCTACGCGGCGCCGATGATGAAAGACGACGAGTGCGTGGGCGCGGTCGCGATCGGCGCGCCGACAGAGACGACGTTCACGCCGCGACAGCGGGCGCTCACGCAGCTCTTCGCGGCGCACTTGAGCAATCTGGTGACCAAGCGCGAACTGCTGCACTCGCTCGAGATCCTGGCCGAATCGGTGCCGGTGATCGTGCTGCGGACCGAGCCGAGCGGCTGGATCAACTGGTACAACCGGCGCTGGTACGAGTACACCGGCCAGACGCGCGAGGAGGCGGCGGGCTGGGGTTGGCAGACCGCGCACCATCCCGAAGACCTGCTGCGCGTGATGGAAGAGTGGCCGAAGGCGCTCGCGACCGGCGCGCCGATCGAGATCGAGTTCCGGCTCAAGCGTTACGACGGCGAGTATCGCTGGCATCTGGCCAACGTCGATCCGGTCCGCGACGACCACGGGACGATCGTCGGCTGGTACGGCAGCGTGGTCGACATCGAAGCGCAGAAAGATGCGCTGGAACGGACGAAGCGGGTGGCCGACGCGCTCCAAGAAGCGTTCTTGCCGACAGCGCTGCCGTCGCGCCCGGATCTGCGGCTGGATGCGATGTACGTGTCGGCCGAAGAAGACGCGCGCGTCGGCGGCGACTGGTACGACGCGTTCGATCTGCCGGACGGACGCATGGTGTTCTCGATCGGCGACGTCGGCGGGCACGGCTTGAGCGCGTCGATCACGGTCGGCAAACTGCGGCAAGGGGTCTACTATCTCTCGCGCTTGATCGACGATCCGGCGCTGATCCTGGCCGAACTCAACCGCGGGCTGCGCGAACAGGAGCCGGATACGTACGTGACCGCGATCGTAGGCATGATCGAGCGCGACGGCAAGACGATCCGCTACGCGTCGGCGGGACATCCGCCGCCGGTGCTGGCGCGACGCGCGGGCGAGCCCGCGGTCGACTTGCCCACCGGCGGACCGCCGCTGGGCGTGCTGGCGCAGCCGGCGATCCCGGTGCGGACGATCGCGGTCGAACCAGACATGGTGCTGGCGCTCTACACCGATGGCATGACCGAGTTCGGGCGGGATGCGGTCGCCGGCGAAGCGCGGCTGCGCGCGGCCGTCGGCGATCTGGTCGGCACGCGCTGGGCGCGACCGGCGAAGGTCGCCTACGACACGATCTTGGACGGGCAGCTGCCGCAGGACGATGCGGCGCTGCTGGTGCTGCAGTTCGCCCAGGTCGACGCGATCGACCCGGAGCGGCCGGAGGGCGACACCAAGCAGTGGCGCTTCCACGCCAGCGACGCCAAGGCGGTGCACGTGGCGCGGCGCGAGATGGGCGCGTTCTTGCGGCGCAGCTACGGCAGCGAAGAGGCGGCCTTCGAGAGCGAGCTGATCGTCGGCGAACTGCTGGCCAACACGGTCGAGCACGCGCCCGGGCTGGTGCACATGACGATCACGCGCGAGAACGGCGACCACGTGCTGGTGGTGCGCGATAGCGGGCCGGGGATGGCGGCGTTCGTCGCGACCCTGCCGGAGGATCCGATGCAGGAAGGCCAGCGCGGGCTGTTCCTGGTGGGCTCGCTCTCGGCCCGGGTGACGGTGGAGCGATCGCCCCAGGGCGGCGCCGAACTGCGCGTGGTGTTGCCGCCGGCCCCGTAACGGGTATAGCTCTCCCGTAAGGGAGAATTCTGCCATGCACCAACCAGCGCGCGACCGGGACGGCGAGATCTTCGAGAACGACCTGACCGAGGAAAGCACGGCGACCCCCGCCGAGCGGGACGACGCCGATCACGACGACGGCCTGAAGACCGATATGGACGACCAGACCGGCGACGAATTCATGCACGACCACTTCGGATCGGGCGAGAAGCAGAAGCCGGAATGAGGGTGCCGGCCGTGGTGGCGCGGCCGGCCGGGATGCAGCGATTCGCGGAGGCGTGCGCCGCGATCGCGCGGACGGCGGCGACCGGCGCCAAAGTCGGGCTGCTGGCGGACTATCTGCGCGAACTCGACGATGCGGATCTCGAGGCGGCGGCGCGCTTCTTCACCGGGAAACCGTTCGCGGCGTCGGATCAGCGCACGCTCTCGCTCGGCAGCGCTACCATCGTGGCGGCGGCCAAAGAGGTGTGGGCATTTTCGGATCAGGCGCTGCGCACGGCTTGGCGCGAGCACGGCGACCTGGGCGCTGCGCTGGCCGAGCTGGTGCGGCCGCCGCTCGACCTGGGCCTGTTCGCGGAGCCGCTGACGCCCGCGTCGCTGCGCGTGCTGTTCGAAGAGATCGCGGACGCCGGCGGCAAGGCGGCCGGGAAGCGCCGGCTGGTCGCGTGCGAGCGGATCCTGGCGGCGTGCGGATCGCAGCTCGAAGCGACGTACGTGGTGAAGGTAATGACCGGCGACTTGCGGATCGGCTTGCGCGAGGGGCTGGTGGTGTCGGCGATCGCGGCGGCGGCAGGGGCCGACGAGGACGAGGTGCGTCGGGCGGTGATGGCCAGCGGCGACGTCGGCAGCGTGGCGGTGGCGGCGCGCCACGGCGGCTTGCGCGACGTGCGGATCGCGTACGGCGCGCCGATCGGGTTCATGCTGGCGTCGCCGATCGAGTACGGCGGTGCCTATCGCGAACTGGCCGAGGGCGACTGGCTGATCGAGGACAAGTTCGACGGCATCCGCCTGCAGGCGCATAAGGACGGCGATGCGGTGCGGCTGTTCTCGCGCACGCTCAACGACGTGTCGCATTCGTACCCCGAGGTGGTCGCGGCGGTGGCGCGCTTGGAGGGACGGTTCGTGCTCGACGGCGAGCTGGTGGCGCAGCGCGACGGCGCGGTGCTGCCGTTCCGCGCGCTGCAGGCGCGCTTGCAGCGCAAGGACGTGACGGACGAGCTGCTGGCGGGCGTGCCGGTGGCCTTCATGGCGTTCGACCTGGTGGCGTGCGGCGAGGCGTTTCTGCTCGACGAACCGCTGCGCGAGCGGCGGCGCCTGCTCGAGGATCTGCTCTCGGACGCGGACGCGGGCGTGCTGCTGGCCCGGCAGGCGACGCTCGACGCGGCGGACGTGTCGGCGCAGGTGCAGGCGCGGTTCGAGGACGCACGGGCGCGCGGGCACGAGGGCTTGCTGCTCAAGCGGGCGGACGCGCCGTACCGGCCGGGACGGCGCGGGAAGTGGTGGCTGAAGGTCAAGGCGGCGCTGACCACCATCGACGTGGTGGTGGTGGCGGTCGAGTGGGGACACGGCAAGCGCGCCAAGGTGCTCTCGGACTACACGTTCGCGGTGCGCGGGGCGGACGGCGAACTGCTGCCGATCGGGAAGGCGTTCACCGGGCTGACGGACGCGGAGATCGCGAGGCTGACGCCGTGGTTCTTGGCGCACGAGACCGGACGGCTCGGGCACGCGATCGCGGTCGAACCGGAGATCGTGTTGGAAGTGGCGTTCGACGTGGTGCAGCCGAGTTCGCTGCACGCGAGCGGCTATTCGCTGCGCTTCCCGCGGATCGTGCGCGTGCGCGACGACAAGCCGGTCGCCGAGATCGACACGCTCGAGAACGTCGAGGCGATCTACCGGAAGATGCTGGAGCGCGAGAATGGCAACTCGTAGCTCGTCGAAAGGGAGTCATTCATGAAAGCGACCGTGTATCACGGGGCGCGCGACCTGCGGATCGAGAGCGTGCCGGATCCGACGATGATCGAACCGACCGACGCGATCGTGCGCGTCACCCGGGCCGCGATCTGCGGCTCGGACCTGTGGTTCTACCGCGGGGTGACCCAGTTGGAGCCGGGCGCGCGGACCGGCCACGAGTTCGTGGGCGTGGTGGAGGCGACCGGCCCGGACGTCCGTACGGTGCGGACCGGCGACGCGGTGATCGCGCCGTTCGCGTACAGCGACGGCACGTGCGAGTTCTGTCGGGCCGGGCTGCAGACGGCGTGCGTGCACGGCGGGTTCTTCGGCGGCGAGAACGGCGCTCAAGCGGAACTGGTGCGGGTGCCGTTCGCCGACGGGACGCTGGTGAAGATGCCGGACGCGATCGCGAACGATCCGGCCAAACTCGATGCGAGCGCGGCCCTGTGCGACGTGGTCGGGACCGGCTACTTCGGCGCGGTGGCGGCGGAGACCGGACCGGGTTCGACGGTGGTGGTGGTCGGCGACGGCGCGGTCGGGCTGTGCGCGGTGCTGAGCGCCGCGAAACTGCTGCGGGCCGAGACGATCGTGGCGGTCGGCCACAACGCGAAGCGGCTGGCAATGGCGACGCGCTTCGGTGCGACGCACACCCTCAACTCGCACGACGCCGACACGGCCGAACGGGTCGTGGAGCTGACGCACGGCGGATCGCCGCACGTGGTGGAAGCGGTCGGCAATCAAGAGAGCCTGGAGCTGGCGCTGAACGTGGCGCGGCCGGGCGGGACGGTGAGCTTCGTGGGCGTGCCGCACAACGTGACGGCGGTGCCGATCGCGACGATGTTCGAACATCACGTGACGCTGCGCGGCGGACCGGCGCCGGTGCGCGCATATCTGCCGGAGCTGATCGCGGCGTTGGCGGACGGACGGATCGATCCGTCGCCGGTGTTCGATCGCGCGGTCCCGTTGGCCGAGGTGCCCGAAGGGTATGCGGCGATGGACGAGCGGCGCGCGATCAAGGTGCTGGTGCGACCGTAACGCTCGTGCCGGAGCCTAAGGCGCTGCTGACGCTCGGACACGGAACGGCGAGCGCCGAGGAGTTGAGCGCGCTGATCCGCGGAGCCGAGATCGAGGCGATCGTGGACGTGCGCTCGGTGCCGAAGAGCCGGCGGCATCCGCAGTATTGGAGCGAGGCGATGGCCGAGTGGGTTCCGCGGCTGACGGGGAGTTCGTATCGCTGGGAACCGGCGCTCGGCGGGTTCAGGGCGCCGGACCGCAACAGCCCGAACGTGGCGCTGCGGCATCCGTCGTTCCGGGCGTATGCGGACTACATGGAGACGGCGGCATTCGCGGACGGGCTGAACGCGCTGCTCGCGGAGGCGCACGCGACGACGACGGCGGTGCTGTGCTCGGAGACGCTGTGGTGGCGCTGTCACCGGCGGCTGATCGCGGATGCGGCGATGCTCCTGCGCGGGGAGACGGTGTTGCATCTGATGCACGACGGGAAGCTGCGGCCGCACGTGCCGACCGCGGGCGCGCGGGTGACGGCGGAGGGCGGACTGCGCTACGACGTGTTGTTGATGGAGGACGCGGTGGGGGACGATGCGTGAGCGTCGTGGCGGTCCCTCGTCCCTCGACTCTGGTCGCTGCGCTCCCGACGCTCGGGATGACAGGAGAGGTAGGTCGCTGCGCTCCCGACGCTCGGGATGACAGGAGAGGTGGGTCGCTTCGCTCCCGACGCTCGGGATGACAGGAGAGGTGGGTCGCTTCGCTCCCGACGCTCGGGATGACAGGAGCGCTTTCGCCGCTCGCGATGACGGGGGGCGTGGAAGTGGGTATGAGTGGGGTGTGAGCGATCATCGTATGGAGCATGGCAGTCATAAGGCGGAGAAGCCTCAAGAGACGGTGCCCGGGCCGCAAGCCTCGGTGCCGCGTGACGAGCCGGCAGAACCGCAGGCCGACTCGCACAAATCCCTCGACCAGATACCCGCCAACGAGGGCGGTAAAGGAGACGCGCCGTGAGCAAGACCATTCGTATCGTCGTCGCCGCCTTGGCGGTGGTGACGGCGACGAC
>JANWKW010000093.1 GCA_025451135.1 Vulcanimicrobiia bacterium
CGCTGCGCGCGCGACGACTTTGGAGAGCGCGACCCCGACGGCGGCCGACCGGAATATCCACGTTCTCGTCGAGGGTGAGGACGTGGATATCCCATACCGTATCTACACGGCGCGTGACTACGGGCTTTGGACGGCTTCGCCTCGGCAGCGGTCGATGGTGGCGGCGTTGCTGACGCGGCACGCGAACGGGTATGTGCGCGAAGCGAATCTGCGATTGATCCTCTCGCTTCCAGAGCCGTGGATCGCTCCGTTCGTGGTGCAATTGACGGGCGAGTAAGTCTGGCACATCTTGGCATTGATCTGGGAGAGCGTAGACGCGCTGGACCGGTCCGTGTACGCGGCGTTTCTGCGGGCGAATCCGGCATACTACGAGCGCACGCGGCAACGCGTGATCTCCTATTGGGATTGCTACTATCGTCCCGGCACGCACTATGGCGGGACGCGCGACGAGTACGTGGGATTCAAACTGCTCGCGTACTTCGATGAGCTGATCGCTACGGCATAAGAAAAGCGCCTCGGATTTTTCCCGGGCGCTTTTCCTTTTCATTGCCGTTCTTCTTCGGCGTCGTTTCTTACGGGGTTGGGCTTGCCGTCGGCGTTGCGGTCGGCGACCCTGTCGGTGCCGGCGTTGCCGGTACCGGGGTGGCGTTGGCGGGTAGGGCCGGTGCCAGCGTCGGGGTCGCCAGCGGCAGCGGCGTCGGGCTCGGGGTCGGCGTCGGCTTGATGCAGGGCTGCTCGATCAGGTCGAGCTTCGGACGGCCGGGCGCCGGGGTCGGCGACGGCTCCGCGCTCGGCATCAGCGTCGGCACGACGCCCGGGGGAAGCGGCGTCGGACACGGCAGCGCGTCGGCCAGCACGTGCTCGGTGAAGCCGATCGCCATATCTTTCTTGACCTGCTTGGCGAAGAACGTGCTCGGGAACTTGCGCTGGATCAGGTTCATGTAGTCCCAGGCCTTGTCCTGATACTGCTGGGTGTAGATCTTCTTGAACATGATGATGCCGAGAAAGAACGTGCGCGCCAACTGCGGATCGTTCGGGTACTTGGCCATCCACGCCCGCATCGCGTCGTCGGCGAAGTTCACCTTGGCGATGACCCCGGAGTCGACCGTGTACGCGCCCGCGACGATGGTCTCGTCGCGGAACGTGTTGTTGATCCCGAGAAAGCTCATCTTCATCTTGCCGAAGTACTCGTCGGCCGGCGCGGACGCGCTGAACTTGCGGCATTGGGCCTGTTGGTACTTACTCGGCTTCGCGGCGCACGGGTCGTGCTTCGCGGCGGGCTTGGCCGCGGTGGCCGCGCCGACGCCGCTCGGTCCGATCAGGCCGGCCGCCATCGCCACCAGGGCGAGCGTAGCAAACGTTCTTCTCATGCGGCCCTACGTTGGGCAACCGCGCGACGGTGGCCTCTCGGCTTACTTGCTCCGGTCGAACTGGTGGAACCGGACGAGCGCGATCGACTCGCGTGCGTGCGCGGTCGCCGACGGCATCAGCGCGTAGAGCTTGGCCAGGCGCCACCAGTAGTGAGAGAGCCAGGGGTCGCCCGGATATTTGCGACTCCAGTCGTCCATCGCGTCCTGCGTGCGCTGTGCGTCGCCCAGCAACCGGCTCGGCCGCACGCCGTGATTGGCTCGGAAAGCACAGTCGCGGATGCGGTTGTTGATCTCGAGGATCGACATCTTCGAGCGGCCGAAGTATTCGTCGGCGGGCGCCAGACGCGAGTGGGCCATCGCGGCGCCGAAACAGGAAGCGAACAGGGCGGCACAGAGAAGTCCGCAGAGCATGAGACGTACGCTCACGGTCGCCGCGATCCAGCTCCCAGCCCACGATCGCGAGGCGTTCGACGATAGATGGCCCGAAATACGGGTACGAGTCAATGACGCGGCCGTCAACGATGCGGACATAATAGTACTCCCTGAAGGCACGATACCAGCGTACGTTCTAGGCGAGCGGCCCCTCGATGACGAGCAGGTCGACCGCGCCGTCGCACAGCTTCGCGACGACGCGCGTCGACTCCGCGTGGTCGTCGTCTGTGGGCTCGGGCGAACGCACGCTTCCTTCCAATATAATTCGGCGATCGTGATCGATGCCGGCGGCGACGTCGCCTGCTATGCCGACAAGGCGTTCCTCTGGCACTTCGATCGTCGCTGGTTCGCACCGGCGGATGCGATCGCGCCCGTCCGCACGTCGCTCGGGACGATCGGCGCGATGGTCTGCGCCGACGGACGCATCCCGACCATCGGGCGCGCGCTGGTGGATGCCGGCGCAGAGCTGCTCGTGATGCCGACCGCATGGGTGACGACCGGCCGCGATCCCGACGCGCTCGAGAACGTCCAGGCCGATCTGCTCGCTCGCGTGCGCGCGCGGGAGAACGGCGTGCCGTTCGTCGCCGCCAACAAGAGCGGCGTCGAACGCGGCTGCGTGGCGTACTGTGGCAAGAGCCAGATCGTCTCCGCATCGGGCGAAGTCCTCGCGATCGCCCCGGAGCGCGCCCCCGCCATCATCGCATCCGAGGTCGAGATCGGCGCGGCACCCGCGGCGCGCGTCTCGATCCCGTCGCCCCCGGCCCGCGTGGTCGCTCCGACGATCGAGCGCATCGCCATCGCGATGGCGGACGACGCGCCGGTCGAGGCCGCGCTCGCGACCATCGAAGCGACGCAGCTCGTCGCGCCCGATGCGCCGGCGCGCTTCGAGCCGCTCGACCAGGCGATCCCTGCGGCCGTGCTCGACGACGCCTCGGTCGCCGATCCCGGCGTAGGAGTCGCGTACCGTCGCGCGGGCTACCGCCTGTTGATCTGGGATTGCCGCGCGTTCGACTCGGCATGGATCGTGCCGTTCGCCCGCGCTCGCGCGCTCGAACTGCGCGCGTTCGTCGTGGTCCAGGATCGTGCCGGGAACCGCACGTTCGCGGTCGATCCGGACGGCGTCGTCGTGGCCGGCACGTTCGACGGCCTGCGCGTCGCGAGCTTCGTCTACGACGGCGCGCGGACGGAAGTCACGCTGGTCGCACCCGGCACCGACGTGGCGCTCGGGTTGGAACGGGTCGCCTCCCTCGTCGCCGAAACTCCGGCGTCGTGATGCGCTCGCTCCGGCCCCTGGTGGGCGCGCTCGGCATCGGACTGCTCGCCGCCGCTGCGGCCGCCGCGCCGGACTATCTGCCCGGCAGCCGCGTCGTCCCGCAGTACGCGCGCGTCCGCCCGCCCTTTCACCTGAGCGTGGTCGGCCCGGGCGTCATCGACGGCGGCGCGTACGTCGCGCCGAACGTGACCGCGCCGGCCACCGCGACCGTCATCGCCGCCGGCAACGGAGGCGTCGACGTCGCAGACCTGCACGTCGTTCCCGCGCCGGCGGCGGCGCGCGGGCTGATCGCGGTCGCCACGTACGACGGCGGCATCGTACTCCACGACCCGGCCACGTTCGCGATCCTCGGCACGCTCGCCACCGGCGGCGCGCCGAGCGACGTCGCGATCGCGCGCGACGGCACCATCGCCGCGCCCGATACTTCCGGGACCAGCATCACGCGGGTCGCCCGCGACCCGTGGAGGGTCTCGCGCGTCGACGGCGTCCCGCTCGGCAACGAGATCCTGGCGGACGACGCGACCGGCGCGTTCTTCGTCAGCGACCGCGACGTCGGCGGCAGCGGCGCGCTGACGCGCGTGGCGGCCGACGGAACCGTGACGCGCGTGGTCACCGGCGCGACCGCCGAAGGCTTGGCGCTCGACGCGACGCGCGGCATCGTCTACGTCGGCAACGTCAACGACGGTACCGTTCTGGCGGTCGACGCGCTCTCGATGAAGCCGATCCGCCGCATCCCGGCCGTGCCGCGCGTCTTCGGGATCGCGCTCTCGCCCGACGGCGGCACGCTCTATGCGGTCGCCAATCAGAGCCTGGGGGCGCGCATGCTGGCCAAGGCCGGGTACGTCGGCGCGATCTCGCTCGGCACGACGCCGGCGCTCGCGCACCGCAGCGCGATCATCCCGTTCCCGCTCGGCATCGCGCTCGACGCCGCCGACCGCCGCGTCTTCGTGACCGACGAAGGCGCCGACGCGATCGACGTGTTGGACGCGCGCACGCTGCGCGCGGTGCACGCGCCGCTGGCCACCTGCCGGACGCCGTGGAAACCGACCTTCGACGCTGCGAGCGGACGTCTTTACGTCCCGTGCGCGCGCGCCGACCGGGTCGACGTCGTCGACGGACGAACGCTGCGCCGCATCGCCGGCGCGCCGTTCGCGACCGGTACGTACCCGCTCGGCGTCGCCGTCTCGCGGGATCGTTAGATGCTCGGCTTTCTCCTCGCACTGCTGCTGCCGGCACGGCTGGCGGCACCCGCGCCGGTCCCGGCCGTCGTCGCGCAGGCGCCGACCGTCTCGTTCGTCGCGCCGGGCGTCTGGCAAGGCGACTACGAGCTGCTCACCGCCGACGGACCGATCGCCGTCCATGTGGTCGCGATCGAACCGCATCGCGACGATCTCCACCTCGCGGCGGTGCTCGCGACCGACCGTCTCACGTCACCCGGAGAGACGGTCGAGTCGATGGCCAAGCGGACCGGCGCGGTGGCCGGCATCAACGGCGATTATTTCGACATCGACGCCACCGATCAACCGACCAACGTGCTCGTGCGCAACGGCCGCATGCTGCGGTCGCCGCGCCAGCGGTACGCGCTGGCGATCGGATCCGACGGCACGCCTCGCTTCACCGAGTTCGCCTTCGACGGATCGCTGCAGATCGGGACGACGACGGTCGCGCTCGACGGGGTCAACGAGTAGCCGCCGCCGCGCGGCGGCACCGCCATCATCACCCCCGAGTTCGGCCCGCTCGCGCCGCAGGCGAATCTGACGCTGGTCGCGCTCACGCCGCTGGACGGCGTGCCGCCGTTCTCGCGCTACCGGGTCGCGTCGATCGCCGACAACGGCAGCCCCCAGCCGCCGGGCTACTATCTGGCGATCGGGCTCAACGCGTACGGCTCCGCCGGCGTCCCGGACGAGGGCGAGGTGGTGACCGCCACCGGCGACTTCGCATCCGGCGATCTGGCCAAGGTCGCGACCGCGGTCGGCGGCGGTCCGCTGTTGCTGCACGCGGGCGCGTGGTACGACGATCCGGACGGACCCGGACACGATCAGTACCTCACCTCGCGCATCCCCGCATCCGGCGCGGCGATCGCGCCCGACGGGACCCTCTTCCTGATCGAGGTCGACGGACGCCAGCCGGCCGTCAGCATCGGCGTGACCAGGCCGCAGTTCGCCGCGCTGATGCGCGGGTTCGGCGCCACCGAAGGCATGTCGTTCGACGGCGGCGGTTCGTCGACGCTGGTCGCGCGCGATCTCGGCGATGCCGATGCCAGCCTGCAGAACGTCCCCTCGGACGGCCGCGAGCGCCCGGTCTCCGACGGCGTCTTCGTCTATAGCGACGCTCCGGTCGGGCCGCCGGCGTTGCTGGTCGCGCGACCGCGAACCGTCCGCGCGATGCGGGGCGCGATGGTGCCGCTCGAGACGGCGGTGGTGGATACGGCCGGTCATCCGGTGGGCGGGAGCGGTGCGTTCCGCGCCACGGTCGAGCCCGCGAGCCTCGGGACGTTCGTCAACGGCAGGTTCGTCGCGCGCGCGGCCGGTCGCGGCGCGATCCGGTTCGGCCGAGGCGGGCTCAAGGGCGTCGCCCAGGTCACGGTGGTCGATCGTCCCGCGCGTCTCGAGATCGTCCCCAACGCGCCCAACGTCGACACCGGCGAGCCGGTCCAGTTCGTCGTGCGCGCGTTCGATGCCGACGGCTTCCCGGTCGCGCTTCCGCCCAAGCTCAAGTGGAGCGCGACGTCCGGTACGATCGCCGCGAACGGCCGCTTCGTGGCCGGC
>JANWKW010000094.1 GCA_025451135.1 Vulcanimicrobiia bacterium
GATCCAGCGCGCGCGCACGATGCCCTTGGCATCGATCACGATCGTGGTCGGAAGCGCGCTGATGCCGAACGCGTTGTAGTCGGCCGCCGTGCCGAGCGCGGTCGGATACGGCACGCCGCGGATCGAGGTGAACGTGCGCACCACCTGCGGGCCCTCGGACGTATCAGCACCGAGGAACGCCACGCCGTCGCCGTGCAGTTTGCTGTAGGACGCGATCATGTCGGGCGTCTCCGCGCGGCACGGGGGGCACCAGGTCGCCCAGAAGTTGAGCACCAGCACCTTGCCGGCGTAGTCGGCCGAGGAGATCTTGGCGCCGTCGAGACCCGTTCCGGAGAACGGCGGCGCGACCGTACCGACCGGCGCCGTGCCCGAGTTCTCGGGCGATGCCGAGACGGCCGGAGCGGTCTGCGACGAGCACCGTGCCAACAAAACGCCGGCCACGAGCGCGGCGACCATCGAGAGAACGCGTTTCATAGTAACCTCACCTGACACGTCGTATTTGACAAAGTTTGCGCCGCCGCGTAAAATCGCCTGTATTATGCGTTAGCCATGCCGTCTCCACGTACTTCGCGCCGCACTTCCGTCGCCAGGAGCCGTCATGAACGCACCGCCCGTCCGAGGCGTCTTCGCCTCGCCCCCATTCGTCCGCTACTTCCTCGGTCAATCGTTCTCGTACGTCGGCGACGGCTTGCGCACGATCGCTCTGCCGCTGCTCGTCTTCCACCTGACCGGCTCGGCTCTCTCGACCGGCGGCGCGTTCATCGCCGAGATCGTGCCGTTCGCGCTGCTGGCGGTCGTCGGCGGATCGTTCGCGGACCGGGTCGATCGGCGCGCGATGATGATCGCGTGCGACGCCCTCCGCTGCCTCGCGATGATCGCGCTCGCGATCCTGTTCGCCACGCACCACCTGACGGTCGCGCTGGTCTATGCCGGGCTCGCGACCATCTCCGCGTGCGCGGCGTTCTTCATGGGCGGTCAATCGTCGTCGCTGCCGTCGCTGGTCGGCAAGGAGAACACGACCCTCGCGATGTCCGCGCTGGTCGGCGCCGAAAGCACGTCGAACCTGATCGCTCCGGCCCTCGGCGGCATGCTGTTCACCGTGTTCGGTCCGCTGCCGGCCCTGATGGCCAATGCCGCGACCTATCTCGCGAGCCAGATCTCGCTCTCGGGCGTTCCCGCGCTCGGTCCCGAGAAGCCGGGCCGCCCCCCGACGCTGCGCGAGCTGATCGCCGACGTACGCCTGGGCTTCCGCACGCTCTTCGGCGACGCCGGCATGCGCGCGCAGGCGCTCGCGGCGCTCTCGCTCAACACGTTGGGCTTCGGCGGCTATGCGATCCTGATCCCGTTCCTCAAGCGCGACTTCGCCGCGACCGACGCCCAGGTCGGCATCTTCTTCTCGATGAGCGCGGCCGGCGCGGTCATCGGATCGGTGCTGGCCGGACGCATCAACCGGCGCTGGCCGTTCGGCAAGATGCTCGCGATCGCATACGCGATCGACGCGGTCATCTTCACGCCGATCCTGGTCGCGCCGAACATCTGGGTCGCGGCGTCCTTCTGGATGCTCGCGAGCGCCGCCTCGACCTTCGAGGTCTCGCAGATCCTCGGCTGGAGGCTGCGCGTGATCCCGGAGGCGCTGGTCGGACGCACGTTCGGCGCGGTCCGGCTGTTCGTGCTGCTCGGCATCGCGCCGGGCGTGCTCGGTTTCGGCTGGATCGCCGACCACGTGAGCCCGTACGCCGCGATGTGCGCGAGCGCGCTCGGTTTCGTCCTGATCGCCGGCATCGCGATCGCGTCGCCGGCGATCAGGAACGAAGCGCGCTAGTCGCCTAGGTATGCGCCTGGCGACGAACGGTCACGTCGCGCGTCAGCGTGAGCTGGACGGCGGCCTGAGCCGGCAGGGTGACGTTGGCCTTCTTGTTGAGTCCGTACAGGAAACCGCCGGCCGCTCCGACGATGCCGCCGCCGTTCGTGTGCAGGACGGCCTTGCCGATGACGTTGCCGAGGATCATGCCGCCGATCGTCGAGAGCGCGACCTGGGCGCCGCTCTTGGATTGCTGCTTGGTGCCGGCCGAGGTCACCTGCGCGGGCAGCTGGACCGACGTCCCGTCGCGCAGGATCAGGCGATCGATGCCCAACTGCAGTTCGGGATTGGTGCCGCGTCCGGCCGCGACGACCTTGACCACGTGGCCGGTGATCTGCGCGCCGGCGTAGCTGTCGTCGTTCGACGGATACGGCGCGACCACGTGCATCGAGAACGTGTCGCCGACCTGCGTCGTGCCGCTGTCGAGCTGGTCGTCCATGATCGCGTTGATCTGCGAACCGGAGTAGAGCGTCGGCGCGCTCTGCGCGAACGCGCTCGCGACGGTCAGGACCAGTGCGAGGGCGGTGGTGATGGTGATGCGTGCATATCTCATGGTCTGCAAACGTACCCATCGGCGCAAAGGTTCAACAGAGCGAACGGGGCCTCGCTCGCGCGAAGCCCCGTTGCGGGTGTTTCGGAGTCGCGCCGTCCGGCGCGCCTCGGGTCGACGGTGTTAGCGGTGCGCCTGACGGCGGATCGTCACGGTGTGGGTCAGCTGGACGGTCACCTTGGAGCCGGCCGGCAGGTTGAAGTTGGTCTTGGCGTTGAGCCCGTAGAGGGCGCCCGCCGCCAGACCGACCGCGCCGCCGCCGCCGGTGTGGAAGATCGTCTTGCCGATCATGTTGCCGGCGATCATGCCGCCGAGCGCCGTGAGCGCCGTGTGCCCGAGATTGTTCTCGGACTTGGACTGCTGGCTATCGACCAGCTGCCCGTCGATCTGATACGAGCTGCCGTCGCTCAAGTACATGCGGTCCATCGAGAGCTGCAGCTGCGGCTTCACGCCCTGTCTGGCGTGCACCACCTTGACGATGTGGCCGCTGATATAGGCGCCTTGCAGCGTCGACGACGGATACGGCGGCGTGACGTGCATCGTGAAATGCTGGCCGACCGAAGCCGTGCCGGTGTCGATCGTCGCGTCCATCTTGGCGGTGATCTTGGTGCCGCTGTAGAGCGTCGTCGACTGTGCCGAGGCCAGCGTCGTCGTCGCCATGGTCGCGACGAGCATCGCCGCTCCCAGGATCTTAGCGTTCATCAATTCGTTCCTCTTCTCTAGTTCGCGAAGTTCGGTACTCGCAATGCTTCGCCGGTGAATCCGGTCGCCTTGCGCAGCGCTTCGACCTTATCTAAACGTTCCCAAGGGAGATCCAGTTCCGGACGACCGAAGTGTCCGTAAGCGGCCGTCTGCTTGTAGATCGGTCGGCGAAGATCCAGATTGTGGATGATCGCGGCCGGACGCAGGTCGAAGACTTCCCCGACGGCCTTCGCGATGAGTTCTTCCGCGATCTTCGCGGTTCCAAACGTCTCGACGAACACGTTCATCGGACGCGCGACGCCGATCGCGTACGCGACCTGCACCTCGCAGCGATCCGCGAGCCCGGCCGCGACCACGTTCTTGGCGACCCAGCGGGCGGCGTAGGCCGCGGACCGGTCCACCTTGGTGGGGTCCTTGCCGGAGAACGCGCCGCCGCCGTGACGCGACATGCCGCCGTAGGTGTCGGCGATGATCTTGCGGCCGGTCAGACCGGCGTCGCCCTTCGGGCCGCCGATCACGAAACGCCCGGTCGGATTGACGAAGATGCGCGTCTTCTCGTCGCGCATGTCCGCCGGGATCACCGCGTTGATGATCTTCTCGGTGACGTCTTTGCGGATCGTCTCGAGGTCGACGTCGGGATCGTGCTGGGTCGAGATGACGACCGCGTCGACGCGCACCGGCGCGTCGCCGTCGTATTCGATCGTGACCTGCGACTTGCCGTCGGGACGCAGGTAGGTCAGCTCGCCGGACTTGCGGACGTCCGCCAGCTTCTTGGTGAGCTTGTGCGCCAGCACGATCGGCAGCGGCATCAGTTCGTCGGTGTCGCGGCACGCGTAGCCGAACATCATGCCCTGATCGCCGGCGCCGAGCTCGAACGCGTCGCCCTGCTCGCCGCCCTTGGACTCGAGCGAACGGTCGACGCCCATCGCGATGTCGGGCGACTGTTCGTCGATCGAGACGCTCACGCCGCAGGTCTCGTAGTCGAACCCGACGGCCGAGTGGTCGTAACCGATCTCTTTGACGGTGTCGCGCACGATCTTGGCGATGTCGACGTATGCGGACGTGCTGACCTCGCCCGCGATGTGCACCTGGCCGGTGATCGCGAACGTCTCGACCGCGACCCGGCTGGCCGGGTCGGCCGCCAGGAGCGCGTCGAGGATGCCGTCGGAGATCGCGTCGGCGACCTTGTCGGGGTGACCCTCGGTCACCGATTCGCTCGTGAAGAAGCGGTGGTAGGCCACCTTACGTCCCCTCCGACCAGGAGGCCATGTACTTGACCTGTTCCGGCGTGAGCGTGTCGATCTGGATGCCCATCGAGGCGAGCTTGAGGGTCGCGACCTCTTCGTCGATCTCGAGCGGAACGTCGTAGACGGTCTTCTCGAGCGTCGCGTGGTTCTTCGCGAGGTACGCGGCGGCCAGCGACTGGTTCGCGAACGACATATCCATCACTGCGGCCGGATGGCCCTCGCCCGCAGCCAGATTGACCAGGCGTCCGTCGGCCAGGATGCAGACCTTGCGGCCGTCGTGCAGTTCGTACTGCTCGACGAACGCCCGCGGCTCGGTCTTCGACTTGGCGATCTTCTTGATGCCGTCGAGATCGAGTTCGTCGTTGAAGTGGCCCGAGTTGCAGACGATCGCGCCGTCCTTCATCAGTTTGAAATGCGACTCGTTGATGACGTGATAGTTGCCGGTGACGGTCACGAACACGTCGCCGATCTTGGCGGCGTCTTCCATCGGCATGACGCGGTAGCCGTCCATCACCGCTTCGATCGCCTTGCGCGGGTCGATCTCGGTGACCACGACGTGGGCGCCCATGCCGGCGGCGCGCGACGCGACGCCGCGTCCGCACCAGCCGTAGCCGACCACGACGACGGTCCGGCCCGCGAGCAGCACGTTGGTGGCGCGGATGATGCCGTCGAGGGTCGACTGGCCCGTTCCGTAGCGGTTGTCGAACATGTGCTTCGTCAGCGCGTTGTTGACCGCGATGACCGGATAGGGGAGGACGCCGTCCTTCTCCATCGCTTTGAGGCGGATCACGCCGGTGGTCGTCTCTTCGCAGCCGCCGATCATGTCGGCCAGGAGTTCGTTGTGCTTCGAATAGATGGTGTTGACCAGGTCGCAGCCGTCGTCCATCGACATGTGCGGCTTGGTGGCCACGACCGCCTCGATGTGGGCGTAGTACGTCTCGTTATCCTCGCCCTTGATCGCGTAGGTCGGGATGCCGTACTCGCAGAGCGCGGCGGCGACGTCGTCCTGCGTCGAGAGCGGGTTGGACGCGCACAGCGAGACCTCGGCTCCGCCGGCTTGGAGGGCCAGCATCAGGTTGGCCGTCTCGGTGGTCACGTGCAGGCAGGCGCCGATGCGGATCCCTTTGAGCGGCTTCTCGATCTCGAAACGGTCGAACACTTGCTTGAGAACGGGCATGTATGCTCCCGCCCACGCGATGCGCGAGCGGCCGGTCTCGGCCAGGGCGCGGTCTTTGACATCACCAACGTTCCCGGCGGTCTGTTCCAGTACGGGCACTTCTGTACTCCTAAGAATTGGGGCTGTGGTACGGATTCTGCACCAGGCGTATACCCCCCGCCCGTCCTAAAAGGTACGGCGTGGATACGTTCGACGACTATTTAACACGATTGGCCTCCAAAGCGCCAACCCCAGGAGGCGGAAGCGCCGCCGCCCTGGTGGCCGCTGCCGGGGCGGCCCTGGTGGCGATGGTGGCCCGGATCTGTGAGGGAAATCCGGCCTCGGCGCTCCTGGCCGGCCGCCTGATCGCCCACGCCGACGGCCTGCGAGCGGAACTCCTGGCAGCGCGACCGCGGGACGAAGCGGCCTTCGAGAAGGTCGTCGAGGCCCAGGCGCTGCCGAAGGGCGAGGCTCGAACCCACGCCCTGGCGCACGCCCTGCGGCATGCGGCCGAGGCGCCGCTCCACGCCGCCCACCTCTCCCTCGAGGTCCTTCGCTTGGCGGCCCGCGGGCTAGCCTTGGGCAACCGGAACCTCGAGAGCGACCTCGGCTGCGCGGCCGAGTTCGGCGCGGCCGCGATCGCCGCGTGCGCCTACAACGTCCGCATCAACCACCGCTTCATGCGCGACGCCGAGGCGGTCGCCGCGCAGTCGAAGCGCTTGGCGCGCGTGGAACGGGAGAGCGCGGCACTCTTGCAGCAGGTTCGGCGAGCTCTGGCCTAATCCGGCGCGAACACCCGCTCCAGGAACGGTGCGATATCGGCCTGAGCGACGTCCATCCCGACGCCGCCGGCGTTGTAGCGGATGTCGTGGAAGTCCGATCCCGCGGTCATCACCAAGCCGTGCTTCGCCGCGACGGCGCGATAGCGTTCGACATCCTCGGCGTCGTGGCGGGGGTAGAAGACCTCGAGCCCGTCGAGCCCCTCGCCGACCAGCTCGTCGATGATCGCTTCGTCTTTGAGGCGTCCGGGATGGGCGAGCACCGCCACGCCGCCGGCGTGATGGATCGCCTTGATGGCCGCCGCCGGCGTGATGTACGTCTGCGGCATGTAGCCGGGCTTGCCGCGCACCAGGGCGCCCCGGAAGGCGGCGTTGATGTCCTCGAAGTGGCCGCCGCGGATGAGCGCCTTGCCGACGTGCGGGCGACCGAGCGCGGCGCCTTCGTCGGCCTCGCGTTCCACGTCCTCGAGCGTGATGCCGTAGCCGGCCGCGCGCAGGTTGTGCACCATCTTCTTCGTCCGTTCCAACCGCGAGTTCCGGTTGTCGGCGATCAGCGCGTCGAAGACCTCGTCGTTCAGACGCAGGCGATAGCCCAGCACGTGGACCTCGTTCTCGCGCCAGGTGGTGTTGATCTCGACCCCGGTCACGACGCGCGCGCCGGCCGGCGGTTCGAACCGCCCGAACGCGCCGAGCGAGTCGTGGTCGGTGATCGCGAAGACCTCGACCCCGCGCTCCGTCATCATGTCGACCAGCGCTTGCGGTTCGAGGCTGCCGTCGCTCTCGCGGGTGTGGGCGTGGAAGTCGACGATCATGCGAGGTTCCGTTGGAAGATGCGTTTGATGTCGGTCGCGCGGCCGGTCTCGCGATCGATCGAGACGACCGCCGCGCAGAACTGCTTGGGTCCGGTTTTCTGCACCGAGAACCGGTCCGCGATGCCGACCGTGAAACGGTCGAGCACGGCCGTCTGCTCCATCCCGATCACGCCCTCGCTCGGGCCGGTCATGCCGACGTCGCTGATGTAGGCGGTGCCGCCCGGCAGGATGTGTTCGTCGGCCGTCTGCACGTGGGTGTGCGTGCCATAGATCGCGGAGACGCGTCCGTCCAGGTAGCGCGCGATCCCGACCTTCTCCGAGGTCGCCTCGGCGTGCATGTCGAGGATCACGACGTTGGTCCGTTCGCGGATCTGCCCGACCGCCTCGTCGGCGGCCCGGAACGGATCGTCGACCGGCGGCATGAACGTGCGCCCCATCAGGTTGAGCACCCCGACCGTGACGCCGTCGGCCTCGAAGTAGCCGAAACCGCGACCGGGCGCCGAGGGCGGATAGTTGGCCGGACGGATGACGCGGTCGGACGACTCCAGATAGTTCTTGAAGTCGCGCTTGTCGTAGATGTGATTGCCGGACGTGATGAAGTCGACCCCGTCGGCGAACATCTCGTCGGCCGTCTGGGCGGTGAGCCCGAAACCGCCGGCGGCGTTCTCGCCGTTGGCGATGGTCGCGTGGACGCCGTGCTGGTCGCGCACCATCGGCAGGCAGCGTTTGAGCGCTTCGCGCCCCGGCGACCCGACGACGTCGCCGATCAGGAGGATGACGAGCGGCTTCAGCGGCGCGCCGCCTTCGCTTTTTTCCGCGACTTCAAGAAGTATACGAGCACGCGCTTCTCTTCGCGGAAACCGACCAAACTCTTCGATTGGGTCGGATCGCGCAGCGCCTCGATCGCGTAGGCCGCGATCTCGTCGTTGACCGCCGGATCGGCGTCGGCCATATCGTCGGGGACCGGGTTGCGCACCAAGCCGTCCCCGAAGCGCTGGGCGAAGAGGGCGACCAGCATCTCCAGCTCGTCCTTGGTGAACGAGTCGAGATCCCGGGTCACGTGCACGAACGCCATCGACCGGTCGGTCTCGACGTCGAGCTTGAGGGTGCTGGCTTCGTCCTTACCCAGCATCAAGAACCCGCCGACGTGATCGGCGACCGTCTCGGCGAGCACGGCTTGGGCGGCCTTGTCCAGCCGGCCCTTGATCGCGAAGGTCAGTTGCACGGTCCCATCGGCGGGCAAAGCGCGCAGCGAAGCCACCTCGGGAAAGCGCACGAGCAGGGCGCAGACCAGGCTGACGGTATCGGCGTTTTCGAGGGGTAGATGGGCGTACATAGCTTCCCCATGAACCGGGGGACCCGGGCCCCGGTTTCAGGCAAATTGGGTTGTTTTATCGTCGCCCATACCCGTATGATGGGGCGGATGAAACGGCTCGCCGGCTGGACCGGCGCGGTGCTCCTGGGTCTGCCCGTCGCCCTCCTGGCGCACGTGGCGATCTATGGGAACGAGCACCTGATCGGCGGCTCCGCCCATGCCCTCGTGGTCGAGGTCGGCCTCGCGCTGGCCGCCCTGGGCGGCGTCGTCGCGATCGCCACCTGCCTGCTCTCCTCGCACTCGGCCGAGTCCGGGTCGGTCCTAGCCGCCCGCCTGTCCGCCTATTTGCCGGGTTGGCTGCCCCTTGCGCTCTGCGCGCTCGGCTGGTTCCTGGGCATCGAGCGGTGCGAGTCGGCCAGCTTCGGCTTCGATCCCATCACCCTGTTCTGGCTGGCAGGCTTCGCGGTGCTGGCCGCCCGCGGCGCCCGCGCCGGTGCTCGCGCCGTCGCCACCCTCGCGGTCGCCTGGTTCGCCCCGGCCCGCTCGACCCGCCCCGGCATCCGCAATCTCCGTTTCGCCTATGCCGCGCCGCTGGTCGCGTCGCGCGGCCACGTCCGCCGGCGGTTCGCCCGGCCGCCGCCGCTCTTCCCTTAATCGTCAACGCCCTTCGGCGCGATCCGCGCCATCATCGCGTTCTCTTTTAAGGAAGAATCCATGCGTAAGTTCTACGCGGCCGCCTTGGCCGCGCTCTTCAGTTGCCTTTCGATTCCCGCGTTCGCCGCGACCGACGGACAGGTGCGCGGCACCGTCACGCTCGACGGTGCCCCTACGGCCGGCGTCGCGCTCTCGCTCGCGGGCGAGGGCTCGACCTTCACCACCAAGAGCGACGCGACCGGCGGGTACGTGTTCTCGCAGATCCCGTTCGGCCACTATCGCCTGACCTCGCATCTGGACGGCACGTCTGACCGCGCGTTCGATCTGGACGTCGCGAGCGACTCGGTCGTCTCGCTCGACATCCCGCTCTCGAAGCTCAAGACGATCGTCGTGACCTCGGTCAACGGACGGGCCGGCGCCAGCGGGACGCCCGTCTCGGGCAACGTCCTCGGACGGCAGACGCTCGCGACGCTGCCGACCAACACCAGCCTCGACCGGGTCGTGCAGACGGTCCCCGGCATCGTCCGCTTCTCCTACGACGAACCCGTCGCGCACGGGTTCCACGGTCTCACCTACGAGATCGACGGCGCGCCCATCCCGCAGGCGACCAGCTCGAACTTCTCCGAGATCATCGATCCGAAGAACGTCGATTCGATCGAGATCCTGACCGGCGCGTTCCCGGCCGAATACGGCGGATCGCGCGAAGGCGCGGTCGTCAACATCCTGACCAATCGCGCGAACTCGCTGAAAGTCCCGTACTCCGGGTCGTTCACGGCCGGATTCGGCAACCAGGGGCAGTCGGTCGCGAGCCTCGACCAGGCGTTCAAGGCAGGCCCGCTGGACGTGTACTTCTCGGCGAACGGACAGCACACGCAGCGCGGGCTCGACGCGCCGACCTTCACCGCCCAGCACGACGACTCGTCGCAGGCCGACCAGTTCCTGCGCATGGTCTCGCCCTTCGGGAAGAACGCCACGCTCGCGTTCGACTATTCGAACCAGTTCGCGCAGTTCCAGATCCCGATCAACACCGATCCCAACGACCAGTACGATCCGCAGGTCAGTGTGCCCGGCACCGACGACGTGCAGCGCGAGTACGACCGCTATGCCAACTTCAACTACACCAAGGTCTCCAACGACGGCAACGGCGTCTTCCAACTGATCCCGTGGTATCGTTCCACCCGCATCGCCTTCGACGGCGATCTGGCCAACGACGTGCTCGCGACCCAGCCCGATCCGGTCACCGGCCTTCCGGTGAACCTCATCGGACTGCGTCAGGACCGTCAGGCGACCTATGCCGGATTGCGCGCGTCGGTCTACCGCGCGAGCGACCGGCACGCGTGGAAGGTCGGCGTCGACCTGAGCCGCGAGAACCTGACCGCCGCCGAGACGTTCGCGTGCTACGACTCGAACTGCGACGGCTCGGGCGCGCACCTGCAGCCGTTCTACGCGACCTCGACGAACGCGGCGCAGGCCGGTTCGCAGATCGGCATCTACGCCCAGGACAAGTGGTCGCCGTCGCGCGTCGTCAGCGTCGACTACGGCGTGCGCTACGATCATTCGACCGGCTACACCGGCGGCGATCAGATCAGCCCGCGCATCGGCATCAACGTGGCGCCCAACGCCAAGGACGTCGTGCACTTCTACTACGGCCGGATGTACGCCGCGCCGGCGCTCGAAGACGTGCGCCAGGCCTGCGTCGTGCTGGCCGGATGCTCCACCACGCCGACGTACGACCTCAAGCCGGAGCGCGACACCTACTACGAGATGGGCGTCTCGCATACGTTCTCGCGGGGCCTTACCGGCTACGTGAACTACTTCAACCGGCTCGCGACCAACGTGCTCGACACGACCCAGCTGCTCAACACGCCGCTCTTCGCCGTCTTCAACAACGCGCGCGGTCGCGACGAAGGCGTCGAAGTGCGCCTGCAGGGCACGTCGCTCTCGACCGGCGACTCCTGGTTCCTCTCGGGGACCGCGTCGAACGCGCAGGCCTCGGGCGTCTCCGGCTCGACCTTCCTGTTCCCGCCGGATGCGGTCTCGGATACCTCGTGGCAGCCGGAGGACCACGACCAGACGTACGAGCTCAACGGCGCGTACACGCACCGGTTCGGCGCGGACCGCGCGTGGTTCGCGACCCTGCAGAGCGAGTACGGCAGCGGCTTCCCGGTCGCGTTCGAGAGCGGCGAAGGCCGCTTGCCGACGCACCTGACGTTCGACCTCGCGCTCGGCAAGCAGGCCGGCACGGGCGCGAACAAGAGCCTCGGCTTCGATCTGAACGTGGAGAACCTGTTGAACCACCAGTACGTGATCAAGATCGCGAACGGATTCAACACCACCCAGATCAGCAACGGCCGCAAGATCCTGTTCCGCGTGACGGCCCCGCTGTAGTCCTCGTCATCCCGAGCGTAGCGAAGCGCTACGCTCGGGATGGCGGCGAGCTATTTCCCTATCGCCAATCGCAGCTCCAGGCTCCTCGGCCTGGCGTAATGCGTGCCCTGGAGCGACGAGCCGAGCGTGATCGCGTAGCGGTCGTCGAACAGGTTGCGCGCGACCAGCTCGAGGCTGACGTCCTTCGCGAGCGCTCGGGCGACGTCGGCGTCGAAGGTGAGGTGCGACGGGACCTTGCAGAAATCGCATTCGCTCGACGAGAGGCCCGAGCCGTACTCGGCATCGAGCGAGATCCATCCGCGCGACGACGGCAGATAGAGCCCGGCGGCCGCGCTGACGCGTTGATCGTGATCGGCCGGCACGTAGCCGTCCGGGAACCGGCCGCAATCGATCAGCAGCGAGCTCCCGCAGCCGCGATTCACCGCCAGACCGTGCGTGATCGTGAAGTACGCTCGCGAGCCGTAGCCGCCCCACGTGCGCGAGACGAGGAGCGACTGCGCGTCGAAGCGCCCTTGGGCGAAGTTGACGTCCTGATGGATATTCGTCGTCCCGATCTGCGCGTCGTCGAGGACATCGGTTCGCACGTAATGGGCGAGCCGGATACCGACGTCCCAGCCGCCGACCGGGATGTGGGCGCCGAGCTCGTACAGCGAGTCGCGCGCCGGCTTCAAGTCGAACGTCGTTCCGCTCGCCGGATCGAGGAACTGCGAACTGGCCAGCCCGATGTTCTCGAATCCGAACGGCACGAAGAGCCGTCCGTAGTAGCCGTAGACGGACGCGCGAGGCGAGAAGGTCCGGGTCACCTTCACGCGCGGGCTCAGCTGGGCGTATCCGACCGCGAAATCGGTCGACGAGAGTTGAAAAGCGTCCTGACGAAGGCCGTAGTCCGCCTGCCAGCCCCCGCCGAACTTCCAGGTGTCTTGGACGTAGATCGCTTGCGAGTGCGCGACGTTGGGAGCGTCGTCGACGATCTCGAGCGGACCGGGCCGGATGAAGTTATCGGGCTGCAACGCGATGTCGTAGCGCTTCGCGATCGCATCGACGCGATACGACGCACCGGCGCGGATCGAGTGCCTCTCGCCGAAGGTGCCGTAGTCGGAGGCCAGCCCGAAGCTGGTCGACGTGCGGTCGGCGGCCGCCGAGAATACGCAGTCGCCGGGATTCGCGCTGCAGTCGTTCCCGGCCGCCGGCGCCAGGTCGGCCGCGAGATCGTTGAAGTCCCGGATGGTCGAACGCTTGAACGACGGTGCGACCGAGAAGAATCCACGCTCGCCGATCGCATGCCGCCATTGGAGCGAACCGAAGATATCGCTCTGCGTTTCGTTATCGTCTTGTGTAGCCGGCTGTCCGTTCGCCGTATCGGGCGGCAGTTGAAAGGTCTGGTACGAGTGATCGAGGTCGAGATTGAGACTGTCGCCGCGCCCGAATGGAAGGCTGTACCGCGCGAACTGCGTCGACGTGCTGCCGGCATCATGGACCGGATCGGCGACCGGCGCGTCGAGCGCGCGACCGTCGCGCTCCAGTCTGCTCGAGACGATCAGCCCGCCGCGACCGATCGGCGCATGGTAGACGAGCTCGCTATCCAGCGTACCGAACGACGCTCCCGCCGCCTCCAACGAGGAGCCGGCCGAACCACTGCCGGAACGCGTCGCAAGGTTCACGACCGCGGCGAATCGATCGCCGTATTGCGCGGGGAACGCGCCTTCGATCACCTCGGCGTACGAGACGTTGGTCGGATCGAACTCGGTGCCGAGCACGCGCGAGAGCTCTTGCGGCACGGGCACGCCGTCGACCACGTACGCGATGTCGCCGTGATCGCCGTTGATGTGGACCTGGCCATTCGATCCGCGCGCGGCGGACGAGACCTGCAGCAACATGCTCGGCAGGCTACGCGCGTAGGCCGAGCGCGTGAGGATGGCGTGGCCGAAGGTCGCGTCGGCGCCCGAGCGCGCGGCCGGCGCGGTGCTGCCGGACGCACGGACGTTGCCGATCTCTTGGAGCGATTCGAGCGCGAGACTGACGCGAGCGCCGCCGCTGCCGGCTTCGAGCGGAGCGACGGCCGAGAGGTCGCCCTTGGCGGCGCGCACGACGTACTCGCCGAGCGCGACCGCCGTGAACGCGAACGCGCCGCGCGCGTCGCTTGCGGTACGGAGGGTCAGATTGTTGCCGGAGAGCGTGACCGATGCGCCGGACACGGGCGCACCGCCCGAGGTGACGATGCCGGAGACGATGGTGGCGACCTGCGCGAATGCGGGTGCGGCGCTCGCGAACGGGAGCGCCACGGCGAGCGCGAGCCCGCCGAGTGAACGGTAGAACATAAGGAATCCTTATCAGACGAGTGCGGAAGACAAAATTCTAACGAACGGTCTGATACGGGGGCGGTCGATTGCCCCGAACGGGGACGAACGCGAAGTACGGCGACGCGAGCAGCGCGCCGCGGAGCGGAGCGGCCGGCACGGACCGGCGGACGTCGTCGCGGCGCGCGTGGGTGCACGAGGCAGACCACGCCATGGCGCGCATTCCGCCGAGAGTGAGGACGAGCGAGCCCAGGAGACTGCCGAGGACCGCGACCAGGATTCCGACGAGCAGATCGCCCCCGCGGAGCGGGTCGCCTTCACCGAACTGGGTGACGAGGAAGAACCCGAACTGGCAGGCAGCCCCGAACGCGAAGAACCCGGCGCCGCGGCCCTCAAAGGGCAACGCCCGGATCAGCAACGGAAGCCGGCGACGAAGATCTCCGGCGCGGTACCCGAACCAGGTCAACGCTACCGCCGAGAGCACGGCAAGCAGGCCGAGGTAGGCGTGGAGCGGCGAGATCGCCACGGCCATCGCCGCACGACCAAGCCCGGCGAACTCGGACGCCAGGTGGACGCCGATGCCGAAGGGGATGATCAACGCGAGATAGAGCCCGAGGGCTCCACGTCTGCTCATGATTTGAGATTGATTCGCATTTCCTGATTCAACCCCTGCCGACCGGGGTTTGTGACGCTTTCGACTAACCTATCGGGCTCATGCACGACCTTTCACGCGGCCGCATCGTCGTCACCGGCGGTGCCGGGCTTATCGGCAGCGCCATCGTCTGGACCCTCAACCGGCGCGGCCTCGACGACATCCTGATCGTCGACCGGCTCGACACGACCGAGAAGTGGAAGAATCTGGTGCCGCTGCGGTTCGCCGACTACCTCGACGCGGACGACTTCGAACTGCAGATCCTCGACGACCCGTCGGCCTTCGCGGACGTCCGCACCATCTTCCACATGGGCGCCTGTTCCTCGACGACCGAGGCCGACGCCGACTATCTGATCCGCAACAACTACGAGTATACGAAGCGCCTCGCCGGCTGGGCGGTCGATCGCGGCGTCCGGATGGTCTATGCATCCTCGGCCGCGACCTACGGCGGGCTCGAGGCGGACCTCTCCGACGAGTGCGACCTCGCCACCCTGCGGCCGCTCAACATGTACGCCTACTCGAAGCATCTCTTCGACCTGTACGCGCGGCGCAACGGCTGGAGCGAATCGCTGTGCGGCGTGAAATACTTCAACATCTTCGGTCCGAACGAGCAGCATAAGGGCGACATGCGCAGCATCGTCCACAAGGCGTACGGCCAGATCGTCACCGGCGGCGGGATCAAGCTCTTCAAGAGCTACCGGCCGGAGTTCGCCGACGGCGAGCAAGAGCGCGACTTCCTTTACGTCAAGGACGCCGCGGACATGACCGTGCACCTGGCCCAGAGCGAGACGGCCGGCCTGGTCAACGTCGGCTCCGGGACGCCGCACACCTGGCTCGAACTGGTCCGCCCGATCTTCCGCGCGATGAGCGTGCCCGAGCGTATCGAGTTCATCGACATGCCCGAGAGCCTGCGCGGCAAGTACCAGTACTCGACGTGCGCGCGCGTCGACCGCCTGCGCGCGAGCGGCTACGACGCGCCGGTCACGCCGCTCGACGACGCCGTGACGGACTACGTCACCGACTACCTCATCCCCGACCGCCGGCTCGACGAACGCGTCGCGGCAACCACCACTTCACAGAGGAGCGCATGAGCCAACCCAACCGCACCGCCCGCCGCCACGGTCACAACAGCGGTCCGACCCCGCCCGGAAAGCGCGACCCGATGACCAACGTCTACATCGGCATCGCCGTCGCGATCGTCCTGATCTTCGTCGGGTTCGGCATCTTCTCGTGGAAGACCAGACACGATCTCGAAGCCCAGGTGGCGACCGCCGACGCGACCCCGACCCCGGGCCCCAACGCCAAGGCCAAAGCCATCCAGATCGTCGACGGCGTCGGCTTCGGAAAGCCGGCCTTCGCGAAGGGCGACAGCCCCGACGGCGGCAACGGCCAGCCGGTCGACGGCATCAAATGCGAGAGCGCGGAACAGGCGACGATGCACGTGCACGCGCACGTCGCGCTCTTCGCCAACGGCGTGCAGATCCAGATCCCGCAGTACATCGGCTTTGGCGCCGCGGCGCAGTGCCTGTACTGGCTGCACACGCATGACGAGAGCGGCCTGGTCCACGTCGAAGCGCCCGACTTCACCGCGCCGAACGGCGGCCCGTACACGCTCGGGATGCTCTTCGATATCTGGGGCGAGACGCTCTCGCGCACGCAGGTAGCGCGCTACACCGGCCCGGTGACGGCGTTCGTGAACGGCGCCAAGTACGACGGCGATCTCAAGGCGATCCCGCTCTCGGCCCACCAGCAGATCACGCTCGAGGTCGGCACCCCGATCGTCCCGCCGCCGAACTACACCTTCCCGCCGAACGAGTAGTAGCGCGCGAGCGCTACTTCAGGACCTTCTGGATCTGAGCGGTGAGATCGGCGTACGCGATCTCGCCGCTCGTCGCGTAGGCGACGATCTTGTGATTGTCGATGATGACGATGGTCGGGTAGCCGCCCTGGTTGTAGAGATCGAAGACGGTCATCTGGCCGTCGTACGCGATCGGGTATGCGACCGAGAACTTCTGGGCGAACGCCATCACGTCGGCTTGAGAGGCCGGCGAGCTGCCGTCCATGCCCGTATCGCTGCCGGAGACCGCGACGAAGGCGACCTGCTTGCCGTACTGCGCGAACAATTTGTTGAGGATTTGGGTCTCGCGCTGACAGTGCGGACACCACGTCGCGAACACCTCGAGGAAGACCGGCTTGGTGGTCTTCGCCAGGTCGAACAGACCGGCGGTCGTCGAGGCTTGGAACTCCGGCGCCTTCGCGCCGGCCACGAGCGTGCTCTGCGTGACCGTCTTCGAGGCGTTCTGCACCTGGGCGGTCTGGGCCGGATGCGTGGCGTACCAGATCGCGGCGATGGCGATCGCGACGACCAGCAGGGCGACCGAGGCGAGGGCGATGGTCTTCCGGTTCATGCCTTCTTCAACTTTCCATCGAGAGCGAGCGCGCCGGGTGCGCGCCACGCGACGAACGCGCACAGCGCGCCCAAGAGCAGATCGATCGCGACGTGGGGCCAATCCGCCGTCGCGACGTCGTCGGGTCCGAAGCACCCGCAGTTCGCCGGGATGTGCCGGACCACCGCGCTCGCGATCGCGAGCGCATAGAGGCCGAACTGCGCCGCCGCCACCCAGCCGACGAAGCGGACGAACAGGCCGATCGTGAGGTAGAGGCCGAGGAAGACCTCGACGAACGGCAGGCCGATCGAGAGCGGCGCGACGACGGCGGCCGGCAGCAGATGAAAGCCCGCGATCGCCGCGGCCAGCGCGGGAGCGTGCCCGATCTTGAGCGCGCCGGCCCCCAGCAGCAGCAGTCCCATCGCCACCCGGACGGCGAACGCGAGCCAGTTCAGCGGGCCGCTCCGAAGAGCGGGATCATCGGCACGACGCCGGGCGCATCCGCGCGGCCCAAGTAGGGCCGCAGGCCGAGCGCGTCCTGGATCGTGCGCAGCAGCGAGTAGTGGCTGTAGGGCGTCGGATCGACCACGCCGCGCGGGCCGTGATTGGTGATGACCAGCGTCGCGATGTGACCGCCGCCGGCGTTGGCCGGATCGTTCGGATCGTTGCCGCAGCAGCCGGCGTGTCCGCCGCCGTCGTCCTCGTCGAACGTGATCACGATGGCGCTGTTGCCCTTCGCGCGCCAGACCGGCGAGGCCATGATCGCGTCGACGATGCGCTTGGCATTTGCATCGCCGCGACCGATCAGCTTCCCCCGGATCGCGTACGAGCAGTCCAGGCCGTCGAGCGGATTGCCGGTGCCGTGCATCTCATCGCACAGGTTCGGCACGATCAGCGAGAAGGTCGGCACGTCGCCGGTGCGCAGATCGGCGTAGAGGCGGTCGAAGCCGACCATCTTCTGCGCCAGCTTCGGATCTTTCTGCACCGAGAGATAGTTGATGAACCCGTCGTGCTTGGAGGCGTACAGGTGCGAGCTGACCGCGAGCGATCCGGGCGCGGGCAGGTCCTCGTCGTAGTTCTTCCAGGTCAGGCCCTTGGCGTCGATCAGGCTCGCCAGCGACGGCCGGTCGATGGTGTGGTCGACGTAGCCCGGCCGGCGGCTGTTGCTGCACGACGGCCGCGTATCGTTCGCGTGGCAGTAGTACGCATCGTCGTCGCGGATGCCGTAGGTCGAACCGCCCACCATCGCGACGTAGTTCGGTTCGCTCGGATGGCTCTCTGCGTAGAACCGCGACGCATAACCATACTGCTTCGCGAGCGCCGTGAGCGCGGGCGCGTCGTCGTCGCCGACGATGCGCTCGGCGCTCTTGTTCTCCTCGACGATCATGAAGATGTGGTCGAAGTGGGCGACCCGCGCCGGACGCGGGGACGCGTGCGGCGCCGGGTGCGGCGCGCGATGCGGTGCGGGCGTTGCCGCCGCTAGGAGCAGAGCGCAGAGAAGGATGGAAGTGCGACGCATGGCTTATGCTCCAACGGCCGAGAGGATGAGATCGGTTCCATAGGCGACCAGAAATCCGAGCGCGAGGCCGATCACCCCGATCTCGACGAAGCCGACGCGGCGCGCGACGTGGAGCATCTCGCTGATCACGAAGATGATCGCGCCGGCGGCGAGCGTCAGGAAGAGCACCGAGAGCACCGGCGAGACGAAGCTGTAGCCGACGATCGTGCCCAGGAACGTCGGGGCGCCGCCGATGATGCCGGCCAGCAGCAGGAAGCGCCACTTCACGTTCTGGGCCTGCATGAGCGGCGCCGCGATCCCGAAGCCCTCGGTCGCGTTGTGCAGCCCGAAGCCGATGATGAGCATCAGGGCGAGTTCGATCGCTCCGCTGGCGGCCGACTGCCCGATGGCGAGCCCTTCGGCGAAGTTGTGCATGCCGATGCCGGTCGCGATGATCAGCGAGAGCGCGAGCGGATTGCTGCTGCTCGCCTCTTTGGCCGACTTCAAGAATCCCTTGGTGCCGTAGACCAGGCCGACCAGACCGACGGTGATGCCGATGACGAAGACCAGCGTCAGCAGGACGAAGTTGTTCGCGTCGCCGCCGCCCGTCATCCACACATGCAGCGAATCCTGGACGGGTTCCGACGCCTGCTTGATCACGTCGAACAGCAGGAAGAACAGCACGCCGACCGCGAGCGAGTTGAGCAGCGACATGGCCTGGGGCGAGACGTTGCGCAGCTTGGCGACCGGCAGCCCGATGAAGATCGTCAGTCCGGCGATCAGGCCCAGGATCAGCGTCTCCCAGAAGTTGAGCGGCGGATGCGAACCGTGCGAGGCCCCGCCCATGCCGGTCTCCATGCCGAGCAGCGTATCCGGCGTGCCGGCGTAGTGCAGCGCGGTGATCAGACCGCCGGGCATCACGTTGCCGTTCATCACGTGATCGGCGACGTGGCAGTGCAGCATCCAGGTCCCCGGATCCGCATCGGCCTTGACCAGGGCGTCGACCGTCTGACCCGGTCCGATGTTGATGGTGTTCTCGACGTCGTCGTAGGTGACCGGATTGCCGTCGCGGGCGATGACCTTCATCAAGTGCCCGTGCAGGTGCATGGTGTGGAACTCGGTGCCGCTGATGTTGATGAAGCGCAGACGGATCAGGTCGCCCTTCTTCACCTCGAGCGGCATCGTCTCGGGATACGACTTGCCGTTGATCGAGAAGTAGTTCTCGCTGTCGCTGTTGATCCGCCACGACGAGACGATCACCGGATAGTCGTGCGCGACCTTCGGCGCTTTCGGATCCTCGACGATGAACGCGCCGTAGAGCCCGCGATCGAGCTGGTCGAAGTCGTTGAAGTGGGTGTGGTAGATGTACGTGCCCGGACGCGTCGCGGTGAAGACGTACGTGAACGATCCGCCGGGAGCGACCGCCGGTTGGCTGAGGCCGGGGACGCCGTCCATGTCGGCCGGGACCTGCAGTCCGTGGAAGTGCACGATCGACGGCTCGGGAAGGTCGTTCGTGAAGATGACCTTGACCTTGTCGCCGAGGTCGACCCGGAAGACCGGTCCGGGAACGGTGCCGTTGTAGGCCCAGGCGTTGACGTGGGTACCCTTGGTGACTTCCCAAGGGATCACCGAAGCGGTCAGGTTGAAGACCTTGGTGCCGTCGGCCTCGACCCTGGCCGGCTTGAAATCGACCAGCCCGAGCGATCCGTCGTCACCCTTCATGGTCGGCGGGAGCGGCGTCGGGATGGCCGCCGGCGAGGCCGGCGCCGTACCCATCGGCATTTCGGCCAGCGCCCCCAGCGGCATGGCCACCAGGACGACGGCGAGAGCAAGCGAGCGTATCAGCAATGTAGGCACGGCGAATTAGGTTCGCCTAATCATCTTCGCGGCCTGCCCGAACAGGCACGGGTGACCCGGCGCGGGTATACCCACGCAACGGATGGCAGCACCCCGCAAACCGATCGAGCCGACCACCCCGGAGCAATCAGCGTTCCTCCGGCAGGCCATGGAGCAATATGGCAAGGCGACGTACAATTTCGCCTTTCGCTTGACGCGCAACGAAGCCGACGCCCGGGACCTCACCCAGGACGCGTTCGTGCGCGTCTTCAAGGCGTGGCGCTCGTTCCAGCCCGGGACCTCGTTCCTGTCCTGGATCTACCGGATCGTCACGAATCTGCACCGGGATGAACTTCGGCGGCGTAAGGGACGTTATCAGGAAGAACTCCCGGACGACAACATGCCGCAGGAGTACGGCGGCGAGCGGCCCTTGGCGGTGACGCCGATCGAGGACTACGTCGAAGGCCAGCTCGGAGAACGGCTCCAGCGGGCCCTCGAAGCGCTCTCATCCGACCAACGGCAAGTGGTCGTCCTCGCCGACATCGAGGAACTGAGCTATCAAGAGATCGCGGACATCGCGGGATGCTCGATCGGCACGGTGAGGTCTCGCCTCCACCGGGCCCGCGCGCAGCTCCGCCGTTTCGTGGAACACTACGACGCAGTACACAAATGAATCAACACATATCGCAAGACCGACTGATCGACTACCTGCACCGCGCGCTCGCTCCCGAGGACGACGCGGCGGTCTACGCACACCTTCAGGCGTGCCCCGAGTGCGCCGCAGCGATGCGCGCCGAGACGGCTCTGACCGAGGCGCTGCAGCGCCAGGCGGCCGCCGAGGAACGCGACCTGCCGGCCGGCGTGACCGCGACGATCTGGGCGCGCGTCGACGAGCTTTCCGCGGCGCCCGGCTTCGCCGAGCGTCTGCGGGCGTGGCTGCGCCCGGCGATCCTGGTGCCGGTCGCCGCCGTCCTGGTGCTTGGGCTGTTCTTCGCACCCCAACTCTTCCGACGCTCGCCGGTCTCGATCGACGCAGCCTACTATCTGGACGATCACGCCGCCGTGAATGGGACGATCCCGTTCGGCGACGCATCGGAGACGATCCCCGCCTCGCTCACGAACACCAGCGACCCGGTCAACGCATCGGCCGTCGCCGTGGATCCCGTAACGATGACGGCGGATGTTCGCCCGTAGCGCACTCGTCGCCGCCGCGCTCCTCGCCTTCGCCGGCCTCGCGCCGGCGCGGGCCGACGACGCCGCGCGCCTTCTCCGCCAGGCGATCTCGGCGCCTCGCACCACGTCCTTCGTCGGCGAGGTGCAGACGCTCGAGATCGGCGAGTCGCAGACCCAAGCCAGCGTCTATCGGATCGAACATCGCGCGCCGGATCTGACCCGCCGCTGGTACTTGGCGCCGCAGTCGCTCTACGGCGACTCGATCCTGACCCACGGCGAGCATCGCTACAGCATCGACGTCCAGCGCAACCGCGTGATCGTCGACGAGAACGACGCGATCGACGACCAGGTCGCGATGGA
>JANWKW010000095.1 GCA_025451135.1 Vulcanimicrobiia bacterium
CGGAGGCGCAGAAGATCGCGCAGACGATCCAGAACCGCACCATGATCTTCGTCTCGGACCAGGCCTTCATCTCGAAGTGGTGGTGGATTGGCACGATCAGGAACACGCGCCTGCCCGTTCGCTTGAAGCTGACGATCTGGATGATCCACGTGAGCACCTCGACGCCGTCGAGCAGCGTCACATCGTCCTCGTTCCCCAACGTGCGGTCGACGAGCACGGCGTCGTCGAGCCGCTCGACCGCGGCGCGGCCCGAGCGTGCAGCGCCGTAGACGAGGGCTCTCAACTGTGCGCCCGGAAGGGCAGGTAGTACTTGTAGAAGAGCGCGAAGCCTGCGGCGCAGAAGAGCGCCGTGATGATCCAGAAGCGCACCATGATCTTCGTCTCGGACCAGGCCTTCAGCTCGAAGTGGTGCTGCAGCGGTGCCATCAGGAAGATGCGTCTCCCCCAGTACTTGAACGAGATCACCTGCAGGATCACGGAGATCGCAACGACCAGGAAGATGCCGCCGACGAAGAGCAGCAGCAGCTCGACCTTCATCATGATCGCCATCGCGGCCAGCGCGCCGCCGATCGCCATGGCGCCGGTGTCGCCCATGAAGAGCTCAGCGGGGAACGCGTTGAACCAGAGGAAGCCGATCATGGCGCCGACCAGTGCCGCACCGATGAACGCGAGGTCGAGCCGGTTCTCGATGCGCCCGTGGGTCGAGGTGCTCGAGCGGATATAGATCGTCACCGCCATCGCGGTGAAGGTCGAGAGCGCGATGATGCCCGTGCCCGCGGCGAGACCATCGAGGCCGTCGGTCAGGTTCACGCCGTTGACCGAGCCGGCGATGATCAGGAAGAGCAGCACGAACCAGAACGGCCCGAGCGGCACCGACCTGTCGACGATCGGGATGAAGACGGAGTGCGACAGCCCCTGGTGGGTGGCGGCGAGCGAGACCGCGATCGTGACCCCAATCAGCAGCAGGATCTTCCAGCGCCCTCGCAGCCCGAGTGACCGTTTGTGGTGCAGCTTGATGTAGTCGTCGAGGAAGCCGATGCCGCCGCACGCCAGCGTGGTGCCGAAGACGGTGAGCGCCGGCAACGTGAACGTCGAGAGCGCGAGGACCGCGATCGACGTGGCGGCGAGGATCAGCAGTCCTCCCATCGTCGGCGTCCCCTGCTTCTCGAGATGCCGCTCGGGGCCGTCCGCGCGGACGTGCTGGCCGAACTCCTTCCGCCGCAGGAACGCGATGAATGTCGGACCGCTGAGGATCGCGATGATCATCGCCACGAGCGCCGCAACAAGGACCTTTGCCATCAGTCGTTCAAGTTCTCCGCCACGACCGCGAGTCCCACCGCCAGCGATCCCTTGACCAGCACCACGTCTCCGGGCTGCACCACCTCGCGCAGCCGCACCGCAGCCTCGGCGGCTGTGGCGACCCAGTCGCCGCCGTAGGCGCGGGCCAGCTCGCCGACCGAGATCACGCGCTCGACGCCGAGCTCTCCGAGCAGGCGGCCGATCTTCTCGTGGTATGCCGGCCCCTCCGGCCCGAGCTCCCGCATGTCGCCGAGCACTGCGACGCGCCGGCGCCCGGCCGCGCGCTCGGTGAGGTTCTCCAGAGCAGCGCGCATCGACACAGGGTTCGCGTTGTAGCAGTCGTTCAGCAGCAGCCCGCCGCCCGGCAGCTCGCGCTCCTCTTCGCGGTGCTTCGAGAACTCGACTGTCAGCGTTCCCGAGGGCAGCGGCAGCTTGAGACACTCCGCCACCGCGACCGCGAACCGTGTGTTCGCCAGCTGGTGCCGCGCCGTGAACGAAGTCGTGAACGGGATCGGCGCGTCGGACTCGACACGCCTGACGACGATGTCGCTGCGCTGCAGGTGCGGCTCGAGCAGCGGCTCGTCCGCCGGGACGACGGCGACCCCGCCCGCCGGCAGTCCCTCGATCAGCTCTGCCTTCGCGGCGGCAATCGCCTCGAGCGAGCCGAGGAACTCGAGGTGCGCCGGGCCGATGTTCGTGATCACGCCGATGTCGGGTTGAACGAACGACGCGAGCCAGGCGATCTGACCCGGACCGCGCATCGCGAGCTCCGCAATCACCAGCTCGGTCTCGTCCTCGACGCGCCCAATCGTCAGCGGCACGCCGACCTCGGTGTTGTAGTTGCCCTCGTTCGCAACGGTGCGGAGGTGCGGCGCAGCAAGCGCGAAGAGGATGTCCTTCGTCGACGTCTTGCCTGTCGAGCCGGTGATGCCGACAAAACGAGCACTCGAGCGTGCGCGCACGGCACCGGCGATGGCAGCGAGCGCCGCGAAGGCATCCTCGGGAACGAGCGCGGCCGACGCGCCGCGCGCCAGCGCGTGCTCGATGAAGTCCACGCCGCCGTTGACTGCGACGAACAGGTCGCCCTCGTCGATCCGGCGCGAGTCGACCTGCAGGCCCGTAACGACATCCGCCCACGGCCGCGCGATCAGGCGTCCGAGCGGCTCGACGACGTCCAGCTCGACGGCGATCACGCCAACAACTCCCGTGCCACGTCCTTGTCCGAGAACGGGATGGTGCGGCCCTCCAGCTCCATCACGGTGTCCGCGCCCTTGCCCGCGATCACGACCACGTCGCCCGCGCGCGCGTCGGCGAACGCGGTGCGGATCGCCTCGCGCCGGTCGAGCACGATCTCGAGCTTGCCCTCGGCCACCTCGGCGGCGATCGCGGCGGGATCCTCGCTGCGCGGGTTGTCGGTGGTGACGATCGCCCGGTCCGCGATTGCCGCCGCGGCGCGGCCCATCAGCGGCCGCTTCTCGCGGTCGCGGTCGCCGCCTGCGCCGAAGACCGCGATCACCCGCCCGTCGCCGAGGTCGCGGGCGGCCCGCAGGACGTTGTCGAGCGAGTCGGGCGTGTGCGCGTAGTCGACCACGACGGTGAACGACTGCCCCGCCTCGACGGTCTCGAAGCGCCCGGGCACGCCGGGGACAGACGCGATGCCCGCACGGATTGCATCCTCGTCGACCCCGAGCGCACGCGCTGCCCAGATCGCTCCGAGCGCATTTGACCGGTTGAATGCGCCCCGCAGCTTCAGGTCGAAGCCGTCGAGCGTGTCGCCGGGCTGGAACGTCTGCGCGCCGGGCAGCTCGGCCGCGAGGCGACGTCCCCACTCGTCGCCGACGTTGACGACCGCGCGGTCGGCCTGGTCGAACAGCGCCCGCTTCGCCGCGTAGTACTGCTCCATCGTCCCGTGGAAGTCGAGGTGGTCCTGGGTCAAGTTCGTGAAGACGAGCACTGCGAAGCGCGTGCCTGCAAGCCGTCCCTGCGCGCCGGCGATCGAGGTCGCCTCCATCACGCACGACCGGTCGCCTGCGTCGAGCATCTCGCGGAACAACCGCTGTAGGTCGATCGCCTCCGGCGTGTTCAGCCCCGTCGGCCGGTCGCTGCCACCGACGCGCCGCGCGATGTTGGTCAGCAGTGCGGGCGCGCGATCCGCCGCGCGCAGGATCGCGTCGAGCAGGAACGCGGTCGTCGTCTTGCCGTTCGTGCCGGTGACGGCTGCGATCTCGAGCGCGTGCGAAGGGTCGCCGAAGAACACGCTCGCCGCAGGCCCCATCACGTCGCGCACACGCGGGACGACGAGCTGCGGCACAGGGAGCTCGAGTGGGCGTTCGACGACGAGCGCGACCGCCCCGGCATCAACCGCGGCCGGCGCGAGCTCGTGCCCGTCGGCGTGACTGCCGGGCACGCAGAAGAACAGCGTTCCCGGGCGCACGGCGCGGGTGTCGAAGGCGAGGTCCGTGACCCCCACCGGCGCGGCGTTCAGAGTCTGCCCAGGGTGGACGGCCGCGGCGAGGCGCTCCAGCTCCATCGGGGGATGAATGTAGCTGGGGGCCGACGGGCGGCCCCCAGCCAGGAAACGCCTAGACCGCGGTTGCAGGCGGCGCGTCGGCCACCAGCTCACCCTCGGGCGCCTCGATGTGCGACGGCTTCTTCCGCTGCACGAGCCAGAAG
The DNA here is from genome assembly GCA_025451135.1 of Vulcanimicrobiia bacterium. Classification (GTDB taxonomy): domain Bacteria; phylum Vulcanimicrobiota; class Vulcanimicrobiia; order Vulcanimicrobiales; family Vulcanimicrobiaceae; genus JALYSX01. Next base: position 3,973 of record JANWKW010000095.1, read on the forward strand.
TAGGCGCTGCCGACGCCCACGATCACGATCACCACCGACCACAGCACGGGCCGGTCGTTCAGCCACGCCCAGTGGAAGTCGAGCGAACCGCCGGTCTGGTTCGGGGTTGGATTCGACGCCGCTCGCGGCCAGGCGAAGTTCACCAGCATGGCGCCGCCCCAGACGAGACCCGCGATCGAGACGGGGATCCCCCACTTGCCGAGCTTGAACGGCGCGTCGCGCTTGGGCCAGCCCTTGAGCCGCGCCCGCAGGATCGCGAGGCCGCCCAGTGCGTAGCTGAGGTAGATCATCCCGGTCGCCGCGATCGCCAGGTACGTCGCCCCGGCGTACTGGATGAGCGGGATCGCCGCAATCAGCGTGACGACGATGCACGCCACCCACGGCGTACGCAGCTTCGGGCTCACGGTACGCAGTGCACTCGACCCGGGCAGCTGCTCGTCGCGCGCCATGCCGAAGCACAGCCGCATCACGTTCGCCTGGATCGCCATCAGGCAGATGAAGATGGCGATCGACACGACGACGAGATACGTCGTCGCGAACGCGTTCGAGAAGTTCGCGTCGATGATCGCCGCCGGGCTCATCGCGCTCTTGATCCCGTCGTTCAGGTTCGGGATCGCCATCAGCGTCGCCCAGATGAAGATGCCGCCGATGATGAAGGCCCCGACGATCGAGTAGAGGATCGCCTTCGGCGCCTCCTTGCGCGGGTTACGCGTCTCTTCCGCCAGCGTTGCCGCGGTGTCGAAGCCGTAGATCACGAACAGGCTCATGAACATCGCGACCAGGAAGGTGCTGGCCGTCACGTTCGTCGAGCCGGAGTCGAAGATCACGCCGGCGCCCTGATGGTTGTGGAACAGCGCCATCACGAACGCGAACACGACCATGCCGAGGATCTCGAACAGCACGCCGACGTTGTTGATCAGCGCAACCGCGCGCACGCCGTAGATGTTCAAGAGCGTGACGACCACCATGAACACGAGCGCAAAGATGCGCTGGTTGTGGAACGAGTTCGCGATATTCCAGCCCATGCCGTTCAGTGCGGGAATGAGCGCGATCGGCAGGGTCACCGCGACCGCGGTGATCGTGAGCATCCCGGCGAACAGGTAGATCCAGCCCGTGTACCACGAGTGGGTCTTGCCGGAGAGGTACTTCGACCATTGGTACACCGAGCCGGCGATCGGGATGTGGCTCGCGACCTCGGCGAACGACAGCGCGATGATGAACTGCCCGGCCGCGACAATGGGCCAGCTCCAGAAGAAGATGCCGCCGACCGTCGTCAGGCCGAGCCCGAAGAGGGCGAAGATGCCCGTCGACGGCGAGATGTAGCTGAATGCGACCGCAAACGAGCTGAAGAGCCCGAGCGAGCGCTGGAGCTGTGGCCGGTAGCCGAACCGTGCGAGCTCCTGCTCGTCCCGATCCGCCTCGGTGCGAGTCTCGTCACGTATGTCCACCAACGTCCTCCTGTGAAGGGGTTGTTGTCACATTTGACGCAGACGCGTCGGACGGAGGCGGTTAGTGCTTTAGGTCAGGCGGGACGGCCAGGTACTGCAGGTCGAACTTTGCGATCTGGGCGAAGGCCGGGGCCGCCACGACGCCACCGAAGATCGCGCCCTGCGGCCGGTCGACAACCACCAGCACGAGCAGCCGCGGGTGCGCGACGGGAACCATGCCGACGAACGAGGCCATATAGCCGTTCGAGGCCGTGTAGCCGTGCGGGCCTGGGATCTGGCCGGTGCCGGTCTTGCCGGCGACGGAGTAGCCGGGGATCTGTGCGGCGTTCCCGGTCGCGCCGTGCTCGTCGACGACGCCGGTCAGCATCGTCTTCAGCTCGGCATCGACCGCCGGCGAGACGATCCGGCGGTGCTTCACGTGACGAACGCGGCCGCCGACGCGGCTGACGAGGTGCGGCTCGACCCAGACGCCGCCGTTGGCGACCGCGGCATAGGCGGACGCGAGCTGGATCGGCGTCACCGCGATGCCCTGACCGATC
>JANWKW010000096.1 GCA_025451135.1 Vulcanimicrobiia bacterium
GCCTGCATGAAGACCGCGCCGGCCAGCGTCGTCAGCGTCACGTTGGTCGTACCGGATTTGTTCGCGCTCGCGTTCTTATTGAGCAGCGAGGCGACGCCGGCGACCGTGATCAGCGGGATGCTCACCTGACTGCTTCGCACCATCCAGGGCGTCCCGTTCGCGCCCGGCGTCTCGCCGACCACCGCCACGATCGTCGCCGACGGTTTCGCAAGGCCGGCGGCCGGCGCCGGCGGCTGGCACGAGATCACCAGCGCGTTGACGATCAGGGTGCTCGTCTCGGATTGCCAGAGCAGGTAGAAGTGGGTCGCGTAGCCGTTCGAGTAGACGAACACGACGCCGCCCAGCGTGTCCGGATCGGCGCAGCGCTTGACCAGATCGTCGGTCGTCCAGCCCGGCTCGGCGAGTACCCACGGCCGCGCGGAGTCCGGCAGCGGATCGAACGACTTGCGGACCTCTTCGGCGATCGAGAGCGTGATGGCGGCGCTCTTGTCGCCTTCGGAGACCACGTAGAATTGCTTGGCAAGCGAACCGAGGACCGGCGTGGAGACGTCGGACGGTTTCGTGCCGGTCGCGCCTATCGTTCCGACGACCATCGCGAGCAGCAGCGCGCGAGTCGCGACGAGTCGTAGCAGTCGCACTAGGCGGCTCCCTTTCGGCCCCCGAAAGGAGCCTCCATGCTTGCCCCCGCGGCTTCGGCGCTCGCGACCGCCCTGGTGCTGATCGGCGCGGGCCGCGCGCCGCGCTACGAGACGGCACGGTTCGGCCCGGAATGCGTGCGTCATCGCACCGCCGTGCATCTGAGCGGGTCGTCCGGCGCGGCGTTCTTAGGCCGGGCGCGCGCGCGCGGCGTGCGGCGCGTGGTCGTCTTCGTGCCCGGCTTCGCGACCGGCGTGCCGAAGGGACTGCACGCCGCGCGACTGTTCGGCTCCGTGGTCGGCCCGGCGGATCTGCTGCTCTACGTCGATTGGGGTTCGGCCGGCAAGAAATACGACTACCTGCGCGACGCCCGCACGGCCGCCAAGAACGCCCCGGCGCTGGCCGACCTGCTGCTCGGCCTGCATCGCGCGCTGCCCGGCCGCGAGGTCGACGTGTTCGCCCACAGTCTCGGCACGCGGATCGTGGCGCTGGCACTGGCCAAGGTCAAACCGAGCGCCGATCGGCGCCCGATCGTCGAGCGGGCGGTCCTGGCCGCGCCGGACATGACGATCGCCGACTACATGCGGGCGATCGCGCGGATCCCGGGGCCGTTCGACCGGGTCACGCTCTACGTCTCGCGTCGCGACCGCGCGCTGTTGCTCTCGACCGTGATCAACCTCCACCATCGCCTGGGGCGGATCACCGCCTGGCGCACGCCGATCGCCCGGACCGACGTGGTCGACGCCAGCGCCGCCTCGACCGGGCTCGACGGTCACGGCTACGCCATCTCGGATCCGGCCCTGATCGTCGATATCGGCCGAACCCTGGCCGGTGCCCCGGTCCCCCACGCCGACTGGAAGCACGCCAAGCCCGACGCCGTCAGCTGGACCTACCTGGCCCCGCCGCGGAGCACCCCGTCCCCGGCCGTCTGCCCCTAATAAAAGGTCCACACCCCTCATCCCCGAACAGGGGGCACTGGCCGCAGGGTTGATCCTCCTCGAAGGTGTCGAGTATAGGGTCCCGGGCAGCCGGATAGTTTTCAATCGAGCGCGCCGGTGCGCAGAGGCGTACCCGCTCGAAGGCGATCGCAAGGCAACCCCAGTGAGGGAGCAGTGCCGGCAGGGTCGCCCGCGGAGGAGTTCAAGCTGAACGCCGCACGCGCTCGCGCTAGTGTAAGGTTACGATTTGTCTACCGAGATCCTGATCTCGAGCGACCCCTGGGAGAACCGGGTCGCCATCCTTGAAGACGGCGCGCTCGCCGAGCTCTATATCGAACGCGAAGAGAAAGTCATCGGTTCGATCTACAAAGGGAAAGTCCAGAACGTCCTGCCCGGCATGGGCGCGGCGTTCGTCGACATCGGACTGGGGCGCAACGCGTTCCTCTACGTCGACGACATCAGCAAACAGCCCCTCAACATCGGCGACGTCGAGATCACGCAGGGCCGCAGCGGCTTCACGATCTCGGACAAGGCCAAACGGGGCGACGACATCCTGGTGCAGATCGTCAAGGAGCCGCGCGGCCTCAAAGGCGCGCGCATCTCCACCAACGTCTCGCTGCCGGGTCGCTACCTGATCCTGATGCCGAACGGCCGCTTCTCGGGCGTCTCGCGCAAGGTCGAGTCGGCCACCGAACGCGATCGCCTCAAGAACATCATGAAGCGCATCCGTCCCGAAGGCATGGCGACGGTCGTGCGCACGGCCGCGACCGGCGTGAGCGAAGCGGAGCTGATCGCCGACCTCGGCGTGCTGATCCGCATGTGGCACGGCATCCTGGAGACGTACAAGCGCGCGGCCTCGCCGTCGCTGCTCCACCAGGACATGAACCTCGTCTACAAAGCGGCGCGCGATTTCGTGACCGCCGACGTCGACAAGGTGCTGATCGACAACGAAGAAGAGTACAACAAGGTCCGCAACTTCCTGCAGCTGCTCGGCCCGCAGTATCTCGACCGCGTCGAGTACTACAAGGGCGGCGACGCGCTCTTCGAGGACTACCACGTCAACGAAGATCTCGCGAAGCTGATGAAGTCCACGGTCAAGCTGCCGTCGGGCGGTTCGATCGTGATCGAGGCGACCGAAGCGCTGACCGTCATCGACGTCAACTCCGGCAAGTTCACCGGCGGCAAGAACCTCGAAGACACGATCACCAAGACGAACATGGAGGCCGCCGCGGAAGTGGCGCGCCAGGTGCGTCTGCGCGACATCGGCGGCATCATCGTCGTCGACTTCATCGACATGTCGAGCGAAGCGTCGCGCAACAAGGTCATCAAGATCCTCGAGGACGGCCTGCGCAAGGACCGCACGCGCTCGACCATCCAGTCGTTCTCGAACCTCGGCCTGCTGGAGTTCACGCGCAAGCGCATCGGCAAGGACCTGGGCGCGCAGCTGCGCGGCTCGTGTCCGACCTGCAGCGGCTTGGGCACCGTGCTCTCGTCGCAGTCGGTCGCGCTCGACACGCTGCGCCGGGTGCGCGAGGTCGGCAAGAGCGGCCAGCCGGTGGTGGTCCACGCCGCCCCGACGGTCGCGTCGCAGCTCGACTTCTGGTACGAAGACGAGACCGACCAGCTCTCCAAAGAGCTCTCGTGCGAGATCCACGTGCGCGTCGATCCGATGCTCCATCCGGAGCGCTCGCGCGTCGAGACGGTCGCCAAGTTCGAGGAGAGCATCGGCGAGGTGGTGCGCGTCGGCGACGAACATCAGGTCGAACTGCTGCCCGGACGTCTGCCCAACGCGACGTCGGCTGCGGCCGTGGTTGCCGGACACGTCGTCGAGGTCGAGAACGCCGCGAACAACGCGGGCGGTTCCGCCCGGATCAAGATCATCGACGTCGACGACGCCGACGACTACGTGCTCGCCGAGATGCTGACCGCGGGCGTGCCCGCGGCCAAGGGTGAAGGCGCCGCCAAACGCAAGCGCCGTCGCGGCGGACGCAAGGCGCCGCTCACGGCCGCCGAGCAGACCGCCCAGCTCAAGGAGCTCGCCAAGGAGGCCTCGGAGTTCGCGAGCGCGCGTCCGCCGATCGGCATCACCGCGATCTCCGAAGAGGAAGAAGCGCTCGATAAGAAGCTCTCGGCCGAAGCCAAGGGCGAGCGCACCGCCGACGCGATCGTGATCGCCAAAGGCGAAGCCCACGACGGCGACGAGCCGGAACTCGACGCCAACGGCGAGCCGCGCCGTCGTCGCCGTCGTCGCGGACGCGGCGGACGCGGACGCGGCGGCTCCAACGCGGCGCCGGCCGCCGAATCGTCGCCGCAGGTCCCGCACGCGCGCGGACCGGTCCGCGCCGCCGCCCCGGCTCCGGTCGCGGACGTCGACGAGGACGAAGGCGACGAAGAAGAGATCGCGCCGAACGCCGCCGGACAGCCGGCCGACGGTGAGGGCGGGCGCAAGCGCCGCCGTCGCCGCCGCCGTCGCGGACGCGGCGGACGCGGAGGCGAGAACGGTGCGGCCCAGGCCGAGCCGGGCACGCAGCCGCCGGGGTCCGTCCCGGATCGCCACATCTTCCGCGTCGGAGCGGGCGGCGATGCCGAACCGACCGGCGAGGTCGCGCCGCGCGAACCGTCGCGCGCCATGACCCTGCGCCGCGCTCACCCGCCGGCCGTGGACGCTCCGCCGCCGTCGTTGAAGGCGCCCGAGGAGAAGGTCAAAGCCACCAAACCGGCTCGCCGCCGTCGTCCGGAGGCTCCCGCGCCGGCCGGCGAACTCGCGTCGGTCAAGCAGCATGCCCTGCCCCCGGCCGAGCCGGAGGCCGCGCCGGCGAAGCGCACCTCGGGACTCAAACGCGTCGTCCCGAAGGCGAAGGCAACTGCCGAGCCTGTCATCCCGAGCGTGGCGGCGCAGCCGCGTAGTCGAGGGACCGCCACCAAGATCGCCGCACCGAAGAAGGCCGCGCCGGCCAAGAAAGCCGCCCCCGCCAAGAAGGCCGCGCCGGTGAAGAAGGCCGCCTCGACCGAAAAGAAAGCCGCTGCTCCGAAGAAAGCAGCGGCGGTGAAGGCTCCGGCAAAACGCAAGGTCGGCAGCACGGCTGCGACCACGCGCAAGAAGAAGTAACTCCCTCGATTACGCGCCTACGGCGCTACGCTCGGGATGACACTTAGGGATTGGTGCCCGTCGCGGCGGCGGGCACCGGGGTATTGACGCTCAGCTTCGCGAGCTTGCCATTGATGAAATCGATGGCTCGCTGGAGCTGGGCGTCTTTTTTCGGATCGCCGAGCACCGACTTGGGCGCCTCCGCGACCACGATGTCGGGCGTGATGCCCTTGTGGTTGATGTCGTGGTTGTGCGGCGTCAGATACCGCGCGATCGTGACCTTGACGGCCGAGCCGTCGGGCATCGGCCAGATGTTCTGCACGACGCCCTTGCCGAACGTCTGCGTGCCGATCAGCGTGCCCGCGTTGTCGTCCTGGATCGCGCCCGAGGTGATCTCCGACGCCGAGGCGGTGTGTCCGTTCACCAGGACCGCGAGCGGAAGCGGCGAGATCGCCGAGCCGTCGTCGTACGTCGTGACGATCTGCGAACCGCGCTGCTCGACCGAGACGATCGGGCCGTTCGGGATGAACTTCGAACTGACCGCGACCGCCGCCGTCAGGTAGCCGCCGCCGTTCTCGCGCAGGTCCATGATGATCGCCTGCGCGCCGTCGCGCTGCAGACGATCCAGCGCGGTCGCGATCTCGGTCGCGGTCTCGCTGCCGAAGACGCTCAACTGCAGGTAGCCGATCTTGTTCGGCAGCATGCGCTCGTAGACGCTGAGCTGGTGGATCTTGGCGCGCGTGATGGTGATCGGCGCAAGCGTCTTGCCGTCGCGCTGCACGACCAGCACGACTTGCGTGCCTTCTTTGCCGCGCAGATGCGTGCTGGCCTTTTGGATCTCGAGTCCCTTGGTCGAGAGCCCGTCGATGCTCACGATGATGTCGTCCTGCTTGACGCCGGCCGTGTCGGCCGGCCCGTTGGGCACGAGGTTCGTGACCGAGATCATCTTGGTGGCGTCGTCGGTGCCGATCACGATGCCGGTGCCGCCGAAGTCGCTGCCGTCGAGGTCGGTGTTGAGCGCCGCGTACTCCTTGGGATCCAAGAAGACGGTGTAGCGGTCGTGCACCGAGTTGAGCATGCCGGCCATCGCCGCATACGACAGCAGGTGCGACGAGACTTTCGCGCCGGACTCCTTCGAGGCGGCGGCGACGGCGCGATTGACGGCCGAGACGTTGCCCTGCGGGTCGAGCGCCGCGCGGATCGGCGCCAGCTTGGGAGCCTTGACGCCGGCGTGCTTCATCATCAGGATCAGCGTGTCGTGCGCGCCGTTGAGGATCGCTTGCGGATCGGTCTTCTTGTAGTAGTCCTGCGTGAGGTGGGCGTACGTCACGGCCACTTCTTCGGCGTCGAGCGAGGCCGAGGGGGACGCAGGCGCCGCGCTCGAGGCGGGCACGTGCAGGCAGGCGAACGCGAGGGCGGCCGCCAGGGCGAGTGAGAAGGGACGCTTGAAGGTCATGGTATTCCTAACGAGCGAGCTGGGCTAAACGTGCCTCTGCGGCCTTGAGTTGTTTGTCGGCCTTCGTGCCGATCAGCGACGGATCGTCGGCGTTCTGGTCGACCACGATGTCCGGGACGATGCCGCGGTGCTGGATGTCGCGCCCCATCGGGGTGACGTAGCGCTGGGTCGTGATCTTGAGCGCCCCGCCGTCGGACATCGGATAGATGCTCTGCACCACGCCCTTGCCGAAGGTCTTGGTCCCGACCAGCGTGGCCAGATGGTAGTCTTGCAGCGCCCCCGAGGTGATCTCGGATGCCGAGGCCGTGTACTTGTTGACCAGCACCACCAGCGGCGAGAGTCCCGGGATCGAGGTGCCGAGCGCGTCGTCGTCGACGCGGTCGCCGTCGCGCGAGATCGTGGAGACGATCGTGCCGCTCGGGATGAAGTAGCTCGAGATCTTGACGGCCGCGTCGACCAGTCCGCCGCCGTTGTCGCGCAGATCGAGGATGTAGCCGCGCGCGTCGTGGGCGCGTCCGTACTCGAGCGCCTTCTTCACCTCGGCGGCCGAGGTGGTGCCGAAGTCGGAGAGGCGGATGTAGTCGTAGCCGTCCTTCATCTCGGCGTGCACGGTCGGCACCAGGATGGTCTGACGCACGATCGCATACGAATGCTTGGTCTTGGGCGATTTGAACGGATACGTCTCGACGTTCACGGTCGTGCCGACGTTGCCGCGGATCAGCTGCTCGACGCGGTCCAATTGCAGACCGGCGATCGGCGTGCCGTCGACCTTGGTGACCACTTCGCCGATCTTCATACCGGCGCGCGCCGCCGGCAGGTCTTCGATCGGCTGGAGGATCACGCGCTTGTCGCGCAGTTGGAAGATGTAGACGCCGATGCCGCCGAAGTCACCGCCGTCGAGCGACTCGTTCAGGCTGCGGTTCTCGCGCGGCGAGAGATAGACGGTATACGGATCGTTGACCGAGCCGAGCATGCCGCGCAGCGCCGCTTCGGTGAGCGTGCGCGATCCGTCGGCGCCCAGATCGTTCGCGTATTTCTTCTGCGCGAGCGCGAGCAGCTGTTCGGCCTGCACGCCTTCGCCGAGGGTCGCGTCCTCGTTCGCCGACCCGAGCGGCAGCACGGCGCCGCCGGGGACGTGGCCCTTGAGGGCGGCCAGCAACCCGGTGCGTTCGCCCGCGATCATCGCCTGCGAAGCGACCGGCTTGTAGTAGTCGTGCTGGACCTGCCGGTAGGCGAGGTTGGCGAGCTGCCCGCCGGTCACCGGCTGGCGGGCGACCGAGGCGATGCCGGTCGCGTCGGCGCTGCCGGCCGAACGCAAGCTGATGACGAACGCGCCGGCGACGGCGACGGCCGCCACGAGCACGGCGGCGGAAACGGCACGAACGAGAGGGCTCATACGGGTATCCTACCCGAAAAATCTTAGGAACGTTAGTGAAGAAACGGTGAAGGGTCGATCGGCTTGCCGTGGCGGCGTACTTCGAAATGGAGATGCGGACCGGTCGAGGCCCCGGTCGAGCCGGAGGCGGCGATCGCTTGGCCGCGCTGGACCTGCTGGCCGGCCGAGACGTAGAAGGCCGAGAGGTGGCCGTAGCCGGTCGAGATGCCGCCGCCGTGGTCGATCAGGATGTAGTTCCCATAGCCGCCGTACCACTGTGCCATGATCACGGTACCGCTGGCCGCCGCGACCACGGTCGTGCCGGTGCTGATGCCGATGTCCAGACCCGGGTGGAAGTCGGGCGCGCCGCCGAACGGATTGCGGCGCATGCCGAACGGCGAGGTGATCGGCCCCGAGGCCGGCCACATCAGCTGGCTCGGGCCGCCGGTCGAGGGCGGCGGGATGACGCCGGCGATGCCGGCGGCGCGCCGGGCGGCCTCGCGCTGCGCGTCGAGCTCGCGCTGGCGTTCCTGGATGAGCGCCTCGAGCCGCGACTCTTCGCCTGCGGTCAGGTTCTCGATCTGTGCGACCTGGGTCGCGACGCCGTGCCGCTGCACGTCGGCCATCACCACCAGGTTGGCGCGCTCGGCGGCCAAGCCGGCGAGCTGGTCCTTGGCGCGGCGCTGTTCGGCCTGCTGCGCGGCCAGCGCGATCTGCGTCTGCTGCAGCGAGGCCTGGACGCTCGCGACCTTCTTCTCGAGCGCCTTGCGCTCGCGCACGGCGCGCTGGTTCGAGGCGATCAGCAGGCGCAGGTCTTCCCAGCGTTCGACGAACTCGCTCCACGAGCGCGCGCTCATCAGCACGTTGAGATAGGCCAGGTCGCCGTTTTCGTAGATCGCGACCAGCCGGCGCTTGAGCGCGTCGTCGTGCAGGTGCAGCGACTTCTGCGCGGCCTCGAGCTGCAGCGTGTTCCAGTTCAAGCGGGCCTGGGTCGAGCGCTCCTGCGCGTCGAGGTCGCCGATGTGCGCGTTGACCTGCGCGATCGCGTTGTTGGTCTGGTCGAGCTGGGCCTGCGCGTTGTAGACCTTGTCGGTGGCGGCGTGCAGCTCCATCCGCTTCCGATGCAGCCGTTGGTGCAGCGCCTCGGTGCGGGCGCGCTCCTGGAGGATCTTGTCGTGGAGCGTGGGCTTGGCCGGGCGCGCCGCGGCGAACGGCGTTGCCGAGACGGCGATCAGGAGGACGAGTGCGAGCAGACGTTTCACGAGCGGCGCTTTTCCTTTACGAAGACCGATCCACCGATCGACTTCGCGTAGCGTTTGAGTTCGGCGGCGGCCTCGCCGATCTGGGCGTAGCTCTCGAACTGGCGGGTCTCGTTCGAGATCAGGGCGATCGAGATCGTCATGATCGGGAAGCGGTTGAGGGTCCCGCGTCGATCCCGGGTTTCGATGTAGCCGTGGCGAAGGTCCTGGGCGTTGTAGAGCGAGCGGATCTCGACGTCGAAGGCGGCCACGATCTCGCGCGCCATCTCCTCGCCCCGCTCGGGCACGGTGACCAGGATGAAATCATCGCCGCCGATGTGGCCGACGAAGTCGCCCGAGGTCCCGCGCCGGCGGACCACGTCCACCGCGATGCTCGCGACCAGCTGGATCGCCTCGTCGCCGTGGACGAAGCCGTAGTTGTCGTTGAACGCCTTGAACGAATCCAGGTCGAGGTAGAGCACCGAGAACGGCACCTTGGCGGCGATGCGAGCGCGCAGTTCGGCCTCGATCGCGAGGTTGCCGGGCAGCCGGGTGAGCGGCGAGAGCGAAGAATCGGTCTCGACGCGGCGGATCTTCGCGCGGACGCGCGCGAGCAGTTCCTGCGGACCGAACGGCTTGGTGATGTAGTCGTCGGCGCCGGCCTCGAACCCGCGCAGCTTGTCCTCGGTCTCGCCCTTGGCGGTTACCATGATGATCGGCACGTGCGAGACGGTCGGATTGGAGTGCGCGCGGATCCGCTCGGCGACCTCGTAGCCGTCCATGCGCGGCATCATCACGTCGAGCAGCACCAGATCGATCGCGGACTGCTCGTCGAGCACGCGCAGTCCCTCGGCGCCGTCCGACGCGGTCAGCACGTCGAAGCCGCCGAGCTCGAGGTTCGTGGCGATGATCTTGCGCAGGTTCTTGTCGTCGTCGACCACCAGCACGCGCCGGGCGGTATCCTCGAACTGCTTCACGACCGTACCGGCAGCGAGAGCGTGAAGGTGCTGCCGAAACCCGGCTCGCTGCGCACGTCGATGGTGCCGCCGTGCGCGCGCGCGAGCGCGCTCGCGATGAAGAGCCCGAGGCCGCTGCCGTCCGAGGTCGCCGCCAGCGCCCGGTCGACGCGATAGAACCGGTCGAAGATGTACGGCAGGTGGTCGTCGGCGATGCCGATGCCGCGATCCGCCACCGCGACCAGGCAGCGCCCCTCGCGCGATTCGCCGCGCACCTCGATGGTCTGCCCGGCCGCCGAGAACTTGGCCGCGTTCTCGATGACCTGCGCGAGCGCGTCGCGGAGCAGATCGGGGTCGCCCGAGATCATGACGCCGGCGGTCTCGCGCTGCAGCGGATGCGCGTCTGCGTCGAACGCGATCGACGCCAGGGCCGCGTCCAGCACGGCGTCGAGCGAGACCGTCTCGCGGCGTTTGAGCAGCTGGCCGGCCTCGACGCGCGAGACCAGCAGCAGGTCGTCGATGGCGCGCGCCAGGCGATCGGCCTGGTCGCCCATGACGGCGAGATATTCGCGCGCCGTCTCGGCCGTCAGCCGGTTGTCGCGCAGCGTCTCGACGTAGGCCTTGATCGTCGCGAGCGGCGTCTTGAGCTCGTGCGAGATCGAGCCGATCAGCTCGTTCTTGAGCTGTTCGATCTCGTCGAACCGCTGCTGCGGCGCGAACGAGACGAGCCAGCCGTCGATGCCGCCCGTCCGCACGATCGCGACCACCTGCGCGCGCACGGGCGCGCGTCCGGCCGCACCGAAGCTCCAGCGCACCAGGTGCGGCAGGCCGTCGAGCGGGACGGCCCGGATCGAGGCCCAGCCGCCCGGGACGATCGCGTCGACCGGGCTGCCGAGCGCGCGTTCCGCCGCGATGCCGCTGATCGCCTCGGCGGCGACGTTCCAGCGCGCGATCGTTCCGCCGGCGTCGATGTGGGCGATGCCGTCCGCGGCGACCCCGAGGAGTGCGTCGAAACGCGCTTTGGAGGCGACCAGCTCGTCGAGCAGGTCGGCGGTCACGTCCGCAGGTAGCGTCCGACCGATATCCATGAAGCGACCGCGCCGACCAGGGCGCCGACCAGCAGCAGTTCGAGGGCCATCGCGGTGCCGTCGATGCGGACGTTCGCGAGCGAGAACCCGGGCAGCGCTTCGAGCAGACGCGGCCACAGCGTCGACTTCGCGATCGCCAGCAGCGCGAGGGCGATCCCCGCGCCCAAGATCCCGTCGAGCAGGCCTTCGCAGATGAAGGGCATGCGGATGTAGGTGTTGGTAGCGCCGACCAGCTGCATGATCGCGATCTCGCGCCGACGCGCGAACACGGTCAGGCGGATCGTGTTCGAGATGATGATGCCGGCGACCAGCACGAAGACCACGATCACGCCGATGCCGATGCCGCGCAGCACGCTGCCAAGGCGCAGCATCTTGGCGACCACGTCCTGGCCGAACACGGCGTTGGCGACGCCCGGCATCTTCTGCGCGGACGCGGCGACGGCGGCCACGGTCTCGGGCGCCTTCACCTTGACGCGCAGCTTATCGGGCAGCGGGTTCTCGGTCAGCAGCGACATGTCGATCTCGCCCTTGACGCGATCCTTCATCTCGACGAGACCCTGCTTCTTCGGGATGAACTCGACCGAGGCGACGCGCGGATCCGCGCGCAGCGCGCTCTCGAGCGAAGCGATCTGCTTGGGCGTCGCATCGTTGGTCGTATAGACGGAGATCTCGATCTGGCTGAGCAGATCGGTGCCGAGCCCGGCCAGGGTCGCGCGCACGAACAGGAACGCGCCCAGCAGCACGATCGTCACCGCGACGGTGCCGATCGCGGTGATCTGCATGGCGGCGTTGCGCGTGAAGTTGCGGGCAACCTCACCCAGAAAGAATTTGGTCTTGCCCCAGTCCAAGATAGTAGTAGCCCCGTTCTTCGTCGGTGACCACGCGGCCGTCTTCCATGCGCACGACGCGGCGGCGCATGCGGTCGACGACCGCGGAGTTATGGGTGGCGACGACGACGGTCGTGCCCTTGATGTTGATGCGGCCGAGCAGTTCCATGATCTCGGTGGTGGTGGTCGGATCCAGATTGCCGGTCGGTTCGTCGCACAGCAGCAGCTTCGGGTTGTTGACGAGCGCGCGCGCGATCGCGGTGCGCTGTTGTTCGCCGCCGGACAGCTCGCCGGGATACATCCGGCTCTTGTGCGCGAGTCCGACCAGGTCGAGCGCGCGCGGGACCTGACGTTCGACGTCGCGGCTGTGCGCGCCGGTCACCTGCATGGCGAACGCGACGTTCTCCCAGACGGTCTTGTCGGCGAGCAGCTTGTAGTCTTGGAAGACGACGCCGAGATGACGGCGCAGGGCCGGGATGCGCGAATGTTTGAGGCGGTCGACCCGGATGCCGTCGACCGTGATGTCGCCGGAGGTCGGGCCCATCTCGCGGTAGAGCAGGCGCAGGAGGCTCGTCTTGCCGGTGCCCGAGTGCCCGACCAGGAAGACGAACTCGCCCTTGCCGATCTCGAGGCTGACGTTATCGAGGGCGCGCGTGCCGTTCGGATAAGCAAGCGAGACGTTCCGGAGGGAAATCATTCCGAGAGGGTTTTTCCGGGACTTCGGACCTATACCTTCGGGCTATGAATTTCGATCTCTCAGACGAGCAGAAGGCGATCCGGGACCTCGCCCGCGATTTCGCGCAGAACGAGGTCAAACCGCTCGCCGAGGCGATGGATCGCGACGAGGCGTTCCCCTACGACCTGGTCCGGAAGCTGGCATCGATGGGCTTCATGGGCCTGCCCTTCCCGGAGCAGTACGGCGGCGCCGGCGCGGACACGGTCAGCTACGCGCTGGCCGTCATGGAGCTGGCGCGGATCGACGCGTCGACGGCCATCACGATGGCCGCGCACGTGTCGCTCGGCAGCACGCCCTTCTACCTGTTCGGGACCGAGGCGCAGAAGCAGACGTACCTGGTCCCGCTCGCGCGCGGCGAGATGCTCTGGGGCTTCGGGCTGACGGAGCCGGGCGCCGGCAGCGACGCCGGCAACTGCCAGACCAAGGCGGTCGCGCGCGACGGCAAATGGATCGTCAACGGGACCAAGGCGTTCATCACCAACGCCGGCACCACGATGACCGGCGGCACCACCATTACTGCCGTCACCGGCTCGCGCGAGAACGGCAAGCCGGAGATCTCGAACCTGATCGTGCCGCAGGACACGCCAGGCTTCACCCGGAGCAAGAAGTACAAGAAGATGGGCTGGCGCGCGTCGGACACGCGCGAGCTGGCGTTCGTCGACGCGGAGATCCCGGAAGAGAATCTGCTGGGCGTGCGCGGCCAGGGCTTACAGCAGTTCCTCACCATCCTCGACGGCGGCCGCATCTCGGTAGCCGCGCTCTCGGTCGGCCTCGCCATGGGGGCATACGACGAAGCGCTCGCCTACGCCAAGGAGCGCAAGGCGTTCGGCAAGACCATCAGCCAGTTCCAGGCGATCCAGTTCAAGCTGGTCGATATGCTGATGGAGATCGAGCACGCAAAGCTGATGACGCTCAAGGCCGCCTGGGAGAAAGATCAGAAGCGCGACTTCTCGCAGACCGCGAGCTTGGCGAAGCTCTACGCCGGCGAGGTCTCGCGCCGGGTCGTCAACGAAGCCGTGCAGATCCACGGCGGCTACGGCTTCATGGACGAGTATCCGGTCTCGCGCATGTACCGGGATCAGAAGATCAACGAGATCGGCGAAGGCACCAACGAAGTCCAACGCGTCGTCCTGGCGCGAATGATGGGCTTATAGATCCTTCATCTTTGAGGGAGAAGGTAGGACCATGAAACGGATACTGGCAGCACTCTGCGTCGCGACGCTCGCTCTGACGGCGCCCGCGCTGGCGGCGCTCAAGGTCGGCGATAAGGCGCCCGACTTCACCCTTCAGGCGTCGCTGGGCGGCACCGTCTCCACGTTCCACCTGGCCGACGCGCTCAAGCAGGGCCCGGTCGTGCTCTACTTCTATCCGGCCGCGTTCACGACGGGCTGCACGATCGAGGCCCACATGTTCGCCGACGCGATCCCGGACTACAAGAAGCTGGGCGCGACCGTCATCGGCGTCTCGCACGACGA
>JANWKW010000097.1 GCA_025451135.1 Vulcanimicrobiia bacterium
CTTGAAATCGTCGCCCGCTTCGGGCTCGACGCCCCAGACGGCGATGCGTTCGTCGATACCGTGCGCTGCCAGGCACGTCCCGGCCAACAATCCGCCACCGCCGACGGTGACCACGATCGCGTCGAGCGAGCCGGTCTCATCGAGCAACTCCAGCGCGGCCGTGCCGGCGCCGGCCGCGACGTGCGGATGGTCGTACGGCGGGATGACGCTCGCGCCCGTTTCGGCGGCGATGCGGCGTGCGATCGCGTCGCGGTCCTCGGTCACCCGATCGTACGAGACGACGTCGGCGCCGTACCCGCGGGTCGCGGCGACCTTGCTGGCCGGTGCGTCGCTCGGCATCACGATGGTCGCGCGGATACCGAGCAGCTCCGCCGCCAGCGCCACGCCCTGGGCGTGGTTGCCGCTCGAGAACGCGACCACGCCGCGCGCGCGTTCCTCGGGACCGAGCTGCGCGAGCGCGTTATACGCGCCGCGGATCTTGAAGGCACCCATCCGCTGGAGGTTCTCGCATTTGAGGAAGACGCGCGCGCCGGCCCGTTCGTCCAGCGTACGCGAGGTCGCGACGGGCGTCCGGTGGACGACGCCGGCGATGCGCGCGGCGGCCGCCCGAACGGCCGCGAAATCGAGGGCGTCGCTCACGACGGCGTTGCGGTCGCCTGCCCCGGATCCACGGCGTGGAAGTTGAAGCGCGCGATCTTGCCCTTGTCGTCGACCAGCATCTGCTCGCGCACCAGGCGGTTCTCGAACTGCACGTCGAAGCAGTGCATGCTCGCGGGACAGCCGGCGGGATCTTCCTTGACCGACTTCAATTTCCCGTAGCCCGAGAGCTCGGTCGAGTATTCCGCGACCTGCACGCGCGTCAGCGCGCCCGGCGGGATCTCGTCCTTGACCGGCGTCATGTCGTTCGCGATCAGGGCCTCGGTGACTTTCTGGGCCTTCTTCTCGTACGAGTTCTGGAACGAACACGCGGTCGTCACCGCGACCAGCAGGGCCGTGGCGACGAAGGTGGACTTTTTCACGAAGCGGAGACCTCCAGCGGCGAACCCACCGCAGCGAACTCGAGGAACTGCAATCCGGGATTCCATTCCTGGGCGAGCTTGACGCTCCACTCGCTCTCGAAGAGCGCGACGGGGCGTCCGTCCCAGTCCTCGGCGAGGCGCGCGTTCGAGGGCCATTGCGCGCCGGAGATGCGCTCCGGCGCCCCGGCCACCCAACGCGCGAGCGTGTAAGGCAGCGGCGTGACGTGCGTCTTGACGTTGTACTCGGCTTCGAGCCGGTACGTCGCGACCTCGACCTGGAGCGCGCCGACGGCGGCCAGGATCGGTTCCGTCCGCGGCGAGCCCCACGGGTAGAGCACTTGGATCGCCCCCTCTTCGCGCAGCTGCGCGATGCCTTTGCCGAACGACTTGTATCCCGACGTGTCGATACTCCGGAGCAGCGCGAAATGTTCCGGGGCGAAGGTCGGGATCGGTTCGAACGCCGGCGCCTCGGGGCCCTGATAGATCGCGTCGCCGATCGCGAAGACGCCCGGATTGGCCAGGCCGACCACGTCGCCGGCGAACGCCTCGTCGAGCGACTCGCGATCGTCGGCGAACAGCTTCATCGCGCGGGCGAGGCGCACGGTCGCTCCGGTGCGCGCGTTCTTCACGCTCATGTCGCGCGAGAACGAGCCCGAGCAGACGCGCGCGAAGGCGACCCGGTCGCGATGGCGCGGGTCCATGTTGGCCTGGATCTTGAAGACGAACGCGGAGAAGCGCTCGTCTTCCGGCGGGATGCCGCCGCGCTCGGTCGGAGGGACGCTCATCTTCACGAAGGCGTCGAGGAAGAGCTGCACGCCGAAGTTCGTGACGGCGCTCCCGAAGAACACCGGCGTCACCTCGCCGCGCAGCATCGCCGACCGGTCGAAGGCGGCGCCCGCGCCGTCCAGCAGTTCGAGCCCGTCGCGGAACTGCGCGTAGGTCTGCTCGTCGGTCAGCTCTCGCAAGCGGGCGTCGTCGACGTCCGTCACCGCCACCGCCGCCCGTTTCGCGCCGTGCGCGCTGCGTTCGAAGAGGTGCATCTCGCGCGCGCCGCGATCGTAGATGCCCTTGAACGTATCGCCGCTGCCGAGCGGCCAGTTCATCGGGAACGCGCCGATGCCGAGCACGCTCTCCAGCTCGTCGAGCAGTTCGAGCGGATCGCGGCTGGGGCGGTCCATCTTGTTCATGAACGTGAAGAGCGGGATCTTGCGCGCCTTGCAGATCGCGAACAGTTTTTTGGTCTGCGGTTCGACGCCTTTGGCGGCGTCGATCAGCATCACGGCCGCGTCGGCCGCCAGCACCGTGCGGAACGTGTCCTCGCCGAAGTCCTGGTGGCCCGGCGTGTCCAGCAGGTTGATGATGTAGCCTTCGTAGGGGAACTGCAGGACCGTCGAGGTGATCGAGATGCCGCGCTGTTTCTCGAGTTCCATCCAGTCGCTGGTCGCGGCCCGCTGGCGCTTGCGCGCCGAGACCTGGCCGGCGGTCTGGATGGCGCCTCCGTACAGCAGCAGTTTTTCGGTCAGGGTGGTCTTGCCGGCGTCGGGATGCGAGATGATCGCAAAGGTCCGGCGGCGCGCGACTTCTTCGGAGATATCCATGGTTCGCATCACAGGTTCGACGGGTCGTAGACGCGCAACTGCGCGTGCGCGCCCTCGAGGTGGAGCGCGTAGAGCCGCGAGCCGCGCCGGAACAGGCGCAGCGGCTTGGGCGAGCGCAGCGTATCCGGGCCGCGATGCACGATCGCGCCGTCGCTCGTGAGCGAGATGCGGCAGTCCCCGTAGACCAGCGTGGCCGGCGGCGCGACCTCCGCCGCATCGGCGGGTACGTGCGCGCGCACGTAGGCGACCGGGCCGGTGGATTCCGAGACCTGCGCCAGGCACTCGGGCAGGGTCGAGAGCACCCAGGGCGCGTCGGCCAGGAATCCGCTTCTGCCGAGGCCCGTCTTGCCGCCGGGGGCGCCGGGCCGCGGCGCCATGGTCACCGGAACCGACTTGATGGTGAGCGGGCGGCGCGGGCGGCCGACCCACCAGGTCGCGAACGCCGCGACCGTCACGCACACCAGGATCGATGCGACCACCAAATAGCGCAGCAGCCCGCGCATCGGCGGCCTCTTACGCCAGCCGCAGGCGCGCGGCGCCGATCGAGTAGTCGGCCATGCCGTAGTAGATGTCGAACGTGCGCGCGCCGAGATCCGGACGCGGATCGATGCCCGTCGGGAACACGACGTTGTCGACGACGCCGTTGCGTTCGCGCTCCGACTCCGGCGCGAGCAGCGGTTTCGGCGAGCGATACAGGATGTGGTGCGGCTCGCGCAGGTCGTGCACGACGATGCCGGCCGCGTAGCGGAACTTCGGACGCGTGCCGCTGTTGTCGATCACGTCCACGCCGTGGAAGATCGAGAGCCAGCCCTCGGCGATGCGGACCGGCGGCGTCCCGCCGCCGACCTTGATGGATCCCCAGTTCTCGTCGGGCGAGAGCACCAGTTCGCTCTCCATCACGTCGAGGATCGCGCCGATATCCGCCTTGACGGCCGCGACCGGAACGTAGCCCACGCGGATCGACTCGCGATCGGCGAACGGCAGACGTTCGATCATCGGGATGGCGGCCCGGCCGTCGACGGCCGAGAGATGGAGCATCGGGCGGTGATAGAAGGCCAGCGACGGCACGCCCGCGGGCGAGACGACCGGCTCGGGGAAGAACGCCGCATCCTTGTCGTCGCCGACGTGCATGCCGGGCTGATCGAAGCGCATCAGACCGATGCGCGTCCACGAACGCCCGTCATCCGAGACGGCGACCGCGATGCGCGGTCCCTCCGGTCCGAAGGCCGTGTAGGCCATCACGTAGCGATCGAGCTCGGGGATGTAGGTGACGCGCGGATCCTCGCAGCCGTAGCCGGGATTCGGACGCAGTTCGTACGGCGCTTCCGGTTCGAGCGCGAAACCGTCGCGCCCGGCCGTGAAGCCGCCGCCCGAGTTCTGGACGACGCCGACCCGGCCGACGCGCGAGATGTTCCCCGCGGCGACGTCGCGCGGATAGAGCAGCAGCGCGCCTTCGCGCGTCCGCGCGCAGGCCGGGTTGAGCGTTCCTTCGACCTCGGACGGGTCCCCGTTGGGCTCCATCACGAGTCCGAGGCGCTCGATCGTCGCGTCGAGTTGAACGACCGCGTTGGTCAACGTTCCTCCAAGTGGCGGGCGGCCGCGCCCAACGTGGTAACGATCTCGTGAACGCTTCTGCCGGCGTTCGCCGCGAACGCGTCCAGATTCGTCCTCTCGTCGAGCAAACCGACGCTCGCGCCGGGCACCGCGGAGCCCGCCGCCGACAGCGTGTACTGCATGCCAACCGAGAGTATATCGTCCAGTCCGTCCGCATCCTTAGGATATCCGTCGCCGTACCCGCAACGAATGGTCGCGACACGGGTCGCCGCGCCGAGTACCCGCTCGCCGTAGCCGATCCTGGTCCCGGCCGGGTAGGCGTCGACCCGGACGACCCGGCCGCTCAGCCGGATCGCATTGGCGACGCCCGGAACGTGCGGTCCGCCGGTCGCGCCGAACAGCCCGACCCCGATCCGCACGGCGCTTCCGGGCGCCGACCGCTCGGCCGTAGAGAACGTCGAGCCGGCATCGAGACCGCTCACGTCCACGCCGGCTCGCCGGAGCAAGTCGACCGCCTGGTCGAGTCGCGCGGTCTGGTCGGACGACGCCGCGGCGCCGGTCAGGTGCGTCCACACTTCGACGCGCGCACCGCTCTCGGCGAGCGGCCGCGTCAGCTCCGCCAGCGCCGGCAGATCGAGCCCGCTCCACCCGGCCGCCGGCAGCACGCCGACCCGCAGCGCGAGCGGACGATCGCTCTGCGTCGCCCACGCCGACGCGATCGCCACCTCGTCGCGCGTCGCGACCGTCGGCCTGCCGCCGGCGTCCAAGACGTCGCGCAGCTGCGCGACATCGACGGCACCGAGCACGACGATCGGCAGCGACGTCAGCGGGCGCAGGGCGAAGAACTCGCCCGCGTCGGCGACGCAGAACGCCTCGCACGTCTCTTCGAGGGCCGCGGCCAGGCGCGGCGCTCCCCAGTTGTATCCGTCGCATTTGAGGACCGCCCGAACCGGCACGCCTGCGAAAGCCGCCCACGCGCGCGCGTTGCGCGCGACCACGTCGAGATCGATGTCGTAGGTCGGGCCCAAGGCGACTACGGGAGCTCCGTGGCCGCGACCGGGTCGTTGGACGGCGTGACGACGTCGACGTGCAGCCCCCGACGGTAGACGGCGTTCGGCACGATCCACAACGTGTAGGTGCGGTACTCGCGCGACGGCTCGCCGCCGTCGGCCGGTTCTTCTTCGAACGCCACCACCCGCACGCGTTCGTCGCTCGCGCGGATCGATTCGATCACCTGACGATAGCCGGTACGTCGGTGCGGTCCCATCAACAGCACGACGCCGAACTCGCCGCGGAAGCGCACCGCGGCATGGATGCCGAGCGCCTCGAGACCGGCGGTGTCGCGTACCACCACGATCTGATTGCCGCCGGGCACGGTGACGGTGCCTTGGGCATAGGTCTTGACGCGGACCTCGCGACAGCCGGCAAGGACGAGCACCGCCGCCAGCGCCCACCATCGCCACATCCCCCGTCGCCCAACTCGATTCCGCACGGTGGCCCGGGTTTCGCCGCCGCCGGGAGCCGGGCCCCCGGGCCTTGTCACAGGGCGGTTCGGCGAGTCATTCTAGATGCGTACACGCGTCCGCCGAGGATCGCCCATGCTCCACGCGCTCGTTCTTGCCGCCATCGCCGCATCGCCCTCGCCGTCGCCGGACGCGACGGCCACCCCGGCCGCCCTGCGCGTGATCGTGACCGTCCACTCCTCGACGGCCTGCGCCGAGATCGTCAGCCACGCCAATGCCGCCATCGCCTCTGCCCTAGCCAACGACACCAGCCTGGCGGCTACCATCAAGGCCCTTCAGGCGGTCGAGCTGGACGGCAACGTCATCCAGCACCGCAACGGCCTCGACGACCTGGGCAACTACGCCAAGAAGATCAACCTCGAGGCCTTGGCGGGTGACGCCGAGATCAAGCGCCTCCGCAAGCTCGCGTCCGACTCGACGGACCCCCAGCGCAAGAAAGAGCTGACCGCCTTCGCCAACTGGCTGGGCGGGGCGATGTGGCGCCAGCGCAAGGTCGCTCGCGACCTCAACGGCTTCGTCGCGACGATGGACTTCTACGATATGTCGACCCTGGACGACTCCGAGAAGAACATGGATATCGCCCTGTTCGGGTCGCCCGACCAGCGGCCGGTCTCGATCGCGGAAACCTCTCCGACCGGGATCCGGGCCCGAAACGTCTTCGGCGGGACCGACGGGGGCCCGGTCGCCCCGCCCCGGGAGCAGCGCCCGACCTACGATTCGATGGCCAAGGCCGCCGGGGCGGATTTCACCCTGCGCCTGCCCGCCATCGCCAACGACGAATCGATGGCCGCGAGCCACGTCGGCCAGGCGCTGGCCGGCTGCCAATAGCGGGGACAACTGTCGTTGCCTCCAGGGGGCGGTTCCGGCTAGACTCTAAAGCCTAGTGGCGATACTGCGATTGCTCTCGGTGGCGGCGATGCTCGACGCCTTCGGAACCATCTTGCTCGGCAGCTGGACCCGCATCAACGGGGCGGGCATGTCCTGTCCGCAGTGGCCCGCCTGCCCGCTGGATGCGGTCTCGCTCTGGGAGTGGACCCACCGGCTCTTCGCCGCGCTGCTCGTGCCGCTGGTGATCGCGATCGTGGTCGCCGCCTGGAAGCAGCGCCGGGCCGCGCCGGCCACCACCCCGATCGCCGCCGGCATCGTCGCCCTGTTCGTGGTCCAAGCCCTGCTGGGCGCGGCGACGGTGCACCTGAGCAACAGCCCGATGTCGGTCGTGCTCCATTGGGGCACCGGTATGGCCTTCATCGCCGTCCTCTGCGCGATGGCGATCGTCAGTGGTCCCTCGTACGCCGCTCCGGGCCGAACGGCTTCGGACGACAGGAATGGAGACGTCGTGCTGATCGGTGCGCTCGCCGGGACCGCGTTGCTCGCATTCGTGACGATGTGCGTCGGCGCGTACGTCAGTTCGTCGGGCGCCGGACTCGCGTGCGTCTCCATCCCGGGCTGCTCCGGCAACGTGATCGTCTACACGCAAGGACAGTTCGTCCAGATGCTCCACCGCTTCATCGCCGGCGCCACCGTGCGGGTCGCGACGGCCACGATCGTGCTGGCGTGGACGCGCGCCGCGACCGCCCGGGTCCGCGCGATCGCGACCATCGGACTCGCGCTGGTGTTCGTGCAGGTCGTGCTCGGTCTGCTCAACGTCGTGCTTCGCCTGCCGATGGATCTGCGCGAAGCGCACGCTGC
Organism: Vulcanimicrobiia bacterium; assembly: GCA_025451135.1. Lineage (GTDB taxonomy): Bacteria > Vulcanimicrobiota > Vulcanimicrobiia > Vulcanimicrobiales > Vulcanimicrobiaceae > JALYSX01. The sequence continues at coordinate 7,384 of JANWKW010000097.1, forward strand.
CAACGCCGCGCTGGTCTTCTTGGCGTTTGTCGTCGCCGCGATCTTCGCGGCCCTCGACGCGCGCGCGCCGGACGCAGCCGCGTTGGAAGCGCGATGAGAGAGACCCTGTCGCGCCTCGACGAACCGTCCCAGGGCGGTACGACTGCCTTCCTGACCGCCTACTTCGAACTGACCAAGCCGCGCATCATCGTGCTGCTGCTGATCACGACGCTGGCCGCGATGGTGATGGCCGCCCGCGGCATCCCGCCGCTCGCGCTGACGTTCTGGACCCTGCTCGGCGGCGCGCTCGCGGCCGGCTCGGCCGGCGCGCTCAACTGCGTGTTCGACGCCGACATCGACGCGGTCATGCGGCGCACTCGCACCCGCCCGATCCCGACCGGCACGATCTCGCCGGTCCACGCGACCGTCTTCGCGGCCGCGCTCGGCATCGCGTCGTTCGCGATCCTCTACGTCTTCGCCAATCCGCTCGCGGCCTGGCTCTCGCTCTGCGGGAACGTCTACGATGTCGCGATCTACACGATGTGGCTCAAGCGCCGCACGCCGCTCAACATCGTGATCGGCGGCGCGGCCGGCGCGGTTCCGCCGCTGGTCGGCTGGGCCGCGGTCGCCGGCTCGATCGGCCCGGCCGCGCTCGGACTGTTCGCGTTGATCTTCTTGTGGACGCCGCCGCACTTCTGGTCGCTCGCGCTGATCGCCGAGACGGACTACGACAAGGCGAAGATCCCGCTGCTCCCCAACGTGGCCGGGGTGCGGCGCACCAAGCTCGAGATCGTGTGGTACAGCGCCATCCTGGTGGCCGCGTCGCTCGCGCTCTACCCGCTCCACGTGATGGGCGCGCTCTACTTCGGCGCCGCCGCCGTGCTCGGCGCGGTCTTCATGCTCGACGCGGTCCGCACGCTGCGCGATCCCGAGCAGCGCTCCGCGCGCACGCTCTTCCGCTTCTCGCTGCTCTATCTCGCGCTGATGTGCGCGGTGATGGTCGCCGACCGCATCTTCCTTGCGTAAGCATCCGGCGACGCAGCGGGATCTGCCCCTGCTGCTGACGCTCGGCCTGGGCGTCTTCGCCGGCGCGCTCGACCTGGGCGTCCTCGCGCCCGCGCTGCCCGCGCTCGCGCAGAATTTCGGGATCGCGCCCGGCGATCTGGCCTGGGTCTTCACGCGCTATCTGCTCGTCACGGTCGCGTCGATCGCGATCGCGGGGACGATGGCGGACCGCTACGGCCGGCGCGGCGTCTACATCGCCTGCGTCGCCACGTTCGCGCTCGGCAGTCTGCTCGCGATCCTGGCGCCGAACTATGCGGTCTTCCTGTTCGCGCGCGGCCTCCAGGCGCTCGGCGCGGGCGGCATCTTCCCGGTCGCGACGGCCGCCATCGGCGACGTCGTGCCCGAGAACCGGCGCGGCGCCGCGCTCGGACTGGTGGCGGCGACGTGGGGCTTGGCGGCCGTGATCGGCCCGACCTTCGGCGGCATCGTCACCCACTTCATCTCGTGGCGCTGGATCTTCGCGTTCAACATCCCGCTGGCGCTGACGGTGATCTGGCTCGCGCGCACGCACGTGCCGAGCAGCGCGCCGAACGTCCGCGGCCCGCTCGACAAGCTCGGCCTGGCCGCCCTGTGCTTGGGCCTGCTCGGTCTGACCTACGGCATCACCGCGACCCGCCTGCCGATCGCCGCGCTCGGACTGCTGGTGCTCGCCGGCTTCGTCTACCTCCAGCGTTCCGCGCGCGATCCGATCGTGCCGCCGTCGCTGTTCGCGACGCCGCAACTGGTGAAGACGTACGCGCTCGAGATCGCGATCGGCGCGCTCGAGGGGTCGCTCTTCTTCATCCCGACCGTGCTGGTCGGCGCGCAGAACCTGTCGTACGCCGCCGCCGGTCTGGTGGCCGCGCTCGGTGCGCTCACGTTCGTCGCCGTCATCCCGGCGGCCGGGCGCGCGCTCGATCGGATCGGCAGCCGCGACGTGCTGATCGGCGGCGCGCTCTGCACCGAGGCCGGCCTGGCCATCTTCGCGCTCGGATTCGGCTCGATCTGGCTCTCGCTGCTCGCCATGATCGTGGCCGGCGTCGGCTTCGGGGCGCTGCTCGGAGCGCCGACGCGCTACATCGTCACCAGCACCGTCGACGCAGCCAAGCGCGGGACCGCGGTCGGCCTCCTCAGCCAAGCCTTGATCGTCGGCCAGATCCTGGGCGGCTCGATCGCGGGCGGCGTGATGAACGCCGCCCACAGCCAGAACGGCGGTTATCGCGCCGCCTATCTCAGCTTCGCCGGCATCGCACTGCTCGCGCTCGCCATCACCGCCACGCTCGACGACCGGGCGAAGGAGCTGGCGCGCAGCGCCGTCCGCGAGCCCTAGTGAGCCCCGCCGAACATCGCCCGGTAGAGGCGCCAGAAGGCGTAGCCGAGGGCGGCGAAGATCGCGAGCACGACCAGCAGATCGACGATGCCGTCGAAGCCAGAGACCCCATCGCCGCACATCGCGACCGCCGTATGCGACAGCCACAGGTCGAACCGCGCGATCGGATTGCTCGCAAGACCGTCGATCTCGTCGAGTTCCGCGGTGATCTCGGCGGGACTCCACGAGTTGGTATAGATCAGATCGTGGATCTTCCCGGCCTTATCGACGATCGCCAGGGTCTCTCCGTGGATGATCCCGGTCGACGGATCGGCGAACGGATTGAGCCCGAAGGCCGCGTCGAAGTCCAAGACCTTGCCCTGCGGCCCCGTCGCGAACGTCCAACGTGACGGGTCTGCGCCGTACGCGTTCGCGTAGGCCTTGAGCACCTTCGGCGTATCGTACTCGGGATCGAGCGTCACTTCGAGCAGACCGACGTCCCGCTTCGCATAGATCGTCTGGAGTTCGCGGAACTTCGCGGTCGTCAGCGGACATTCGCGAGCGTCCCGGCACCGGGTGTAGATGAATCCGATCACCAGGTCTCGGCCGCGATACCTGGCGAGCGAGAACGGCCTGCCGTCCTGGTCGGTCAGCGTGGCGTGCGGCGCCGCGTCGCCGATCGAGAGCTGCGTGACGTCGCGCTCGGGCGACAGCGCCGTCGCGGCACGACCGGTCTCGACCATCACGTCGCGCAGGGTCGGGGGACTGCCGGTCTCGTCCTCGGTCGCTGCGATGCTGTCGCCCGCTTGCAACTTCGCCAGAGTCGCGGGCTCGAACCGGTAGACGGCGGTCGCGCCGGCTTCGCGCAACGCCGCATCCCGGCTGACGACTGCCTCGCCCTTGCTTGCCAGTACCGTCAGAACCGTACCTCGGAATGCGCCGTGCGCTTGCGCGGGCGCGAGCGCGACGAGGACCGCGAGAATCGCTCCGGAAGTCCCCACGACTATGAGGTTCCGCCAGTTCGACCGGCGCGCGCGCATGCTCGCGCAACGTTCGTGGACCGAACGCGAGCGCCGGATCGTGGGCCGCGGGCTCAACGGCCGCGCGGCCATCGCGATCGAACCGGTCATCGGAGTGCTCTTCTTCACGTTTCTCACCTGGGGTATCGTGTGGCGTTCGCAGCACGTGGCGTCCGATGCGACCCTCTACAAGATCGCCCCGATCTTCGGGCTGGGCGCCGTGGCCTTCGCCATCTATGCTATCGCGGTCATGGTCGCGCCCATAACGGCTTTCCTGCAGACGTTCAAACCGATCTACAAAGTCGACGGCTACGTGCGCTACCGCGAACCCGACGAATACTCCGAGGACGACGCCGTCGGCTACATGGCCGCGCTCTTCCACGACCAGACGCCGGCCGGCGAGTGGGAATGCTTCGGGAGCAAGCGCCTGCCGAATCGCACCATCCCGGCGCTGGTCGAGTTCTCGGAGTACGGCGGCATCCACACGATCGACGGCCATCCGACCGGTCTGCTCCCCGACGCGGATCTGCCGACGCTGGCCATCGGCATCGCGCCCCGGCACTAGCGAAACGGCGCCTTTCGGCGCCGTCGGGACTACTTTCCGGTCAGCGAGTCTCGCTGGGTGCTCGAGGCGGGCCACATGTGGCCCCAACCCGACGTCAGCATGACCGAGGCGCCGATCGCGA